>JAJZVS010000087.1 GCA_021845555.1 Pseudomonadota bacterium | reverse complement strand
GTGAGCGACGACCCCGAGAGCTTCGCCGCCGCGCTGGACGCCGGCGGGTATTTCGAGGCGCTGGCGGTGACCGAGGAAGACCGCGAGCGCACCGCCCAGTACCGCGGCAACCGCGCGCGGGAGGCGCTGCGGGAAGGGGCCACCGATCTGGAGGCCTACCTGCGCGGCCTGGAGATGGCCCTGACCTGGCGCCGCTTCGACCGCGTGGGCCTGGCGCGGGTGGTGCAGCTCATCAACAAGTCCAACCAGTTCAACCTGACGACCCGGCGCTACACGGAAGAAGACGTGGTGGCGGTGATGGCAGACCCGCGCGCCTTCGGGTTGCAGCTGCGCCTGCTGGACCGGTTCGGCGACAACGGCGTGATCGCGATCGTGATCGGCCGGGTGGACTCCGCCGGCGACTGCGAGATCGACACCTGGCTGATGTCGTGCCGGGTGCTGGGCCGTCAGGTCGAGCCGACGACGCTGAACCTGATCGCCGCGCAGGCCGCCGCGCTGGGGGCGAAGCGGCTGGTGGGGGTGTATGTGCCGACGAAGAAAAACGCGATGGTGCGCGACCACTACGCAAAGCTGGGCTTCACCGTGACCGCGACGGCGCCGGGCGGGGCGTCGCGCGCGGTGCTGGAACTGGCGGGGTTCGTCCCCGTGCCGACCTTCGTTCACGTGCGGGAGGGCTGAACCCCGATGGCCACCGAAGCCGAGATCACCGCCGCGCTCGCCGGCATTTTCGCCGAGGTGTTCGGCCGCGAGATCGCGCTCACGCCCGCGCTGACCGCGAAGGACGTGCCGGGTTGGGACAGCTTCAAGCAGATCGAGATCATCATGGCCGCGGAGGAGGCCTTCGCGCTGCGGTTCTCGACCCGCGAACTCGACAGTCTGCAGAGCGTGGGCGACCTGATCCGGGTGATCGCGGCGAAGGCGGGGTAGGTCATGCCGACCGAGGCTGACCCATGCGGGATGGGTCAGCTTCGGTCGGCACCAGTCTTATTCGGCGCGCGGGGCCGCCCCACGAACCCCCAGGGGCAACCCCCAGCGGCAACCCCCAGGGGCAACCCCGCGCGCGATGCCGTTGGCATCAGCCGCTCAGTTCCGCCTGCACCGCCGCTTCCAGCTCGTGCATGCGGAACGGCTTGCGCAGCACCCGCCAGCCCGCGTCGCGGGAGACGTAGTAGCCGGAGATCAGGATCACCTTGATCCCGTCGTGGCGGGCGGCGATCTGGTCGGCCAGTTCGAAGCCGGACATCTCGGGCATCTGCACGTCGCTGATGACGAGGTCCACGTCGGGTGCGTCGGCCAGCAGGCGCAGCGCTTCGGCGCCGCCGCCGGCCTCGCGGACGCGGTGGCCGGAGTCGACGAGCAGCTCGACCAGGATTTCCCGCACCGCGGCATCGTCGTCCACCACGAGGATGGACGCCGTGCGGGCGGGCGCCGCCGCCGTTTCCGCGTGTCGTTCCTGATCAGCCCCCATGAAGCAGCCCCCGGCGCGTGCCCCGTTTCCATTTCGGGAGTGTCCTCCCGGCGCGGGACTCGCCGCGCGCGACACGCCATAAGGCCGGATACCACGAACGCGGCCGGGCGGAGAGGGGGCGGGCGGTCACAAAGCAGGCAACGGGGCGCTGTCCACCGCCGCCGGCCCTGGCGGTTTCCGGGCGTGCGCCCCCATCGGCACTCTTGCACGCCGGCGGGGGCCGCCCGATACAGGCGCCATGACCGACCGCATCCCGGAACCGGCCGCCGAGGCGGCCCCGCGCTACGATTTCCGCACCGCCGAGCCGCGCTGGCAGGACGCCTGGTCCGCGCGCGGCGCCTTCCGCGTGGCCGACGCGCCGACGGACGGCAAGCCCAAATACTACGTGCTGGAGATGTTCCCGTATCCCTCCGGGAAGATCCACATGGGCCACGTGCGCAACTACACGCTGGGGGACGTGGTGGCGCGCTACAAGCGCGCGCGCGGCTGCTCGGTGCTGCACCCGATGGGCTGGGACGCGTTCGGCCTGCCGGCCGAGAACGCGGCGCGCGAGCGCGGCATCCACCCGGCGAAGTGGACCTGGGACAACATCGCCGCGATGCGCGGCGAGCTGCAGCGCATGGGGCTGTCGATCGACTGGGCGCGCGAGTTCGCCACCTGCGATCCGGCCTATTACGGCCAGCAGCAGAAGCTGTTCCTCGATTTCCTGCGTGCCGGCCTGGCGGAACGCAAGGAGAGCTGGGTCAACTGGGATCCGGTGGACGGCACCGTGCTGGCGAACGAGCAGGTAATCGACGGCCGCGGCTGGCGCTCCGGCGCGCCGGTGGAGAAGAAGCAGCTCAGCCAGTGGTTCCTGCGCATCACGCGGTTCGCCCCCGAGCTGCTGGCGGCGCTGGACACGCTGGACCGCTGGCCGGAGCGGGTGCGCATCATGCAGTCGCGCTGGATCGGCCGCAGCGAGGGCGCGCGGCTCGGTTTCGCGCTGGAGCGCCCGGCCGACGGGATTGCCGAGGTCGAGGTCTATACGACTCGCCCGGACACGCTGTTCGGCATGTCCTTCCTGGCGCTGGCGCCGGAACATCCGCTGTCCGCCGCGATCGCCGCGCGCGACCCGAAGGCCGCGGCGTTCGTCGCCGAATGCCGCAGCATGGGCACCAGCGAGGCGGTGATCGAGACCGCCGAGAAGCAAGGCTACGACACCGGCCTGCGCGTCCGCCACCCGTTCCTGAAGGACCGGACCTTTCCAGTCTGGATCGCCAATTTCGTGCTGATGGAATACGGCACCGGCGCGATCTTCGGCTGCCCCGCGCACGACCAGCGCGATCTCGACTTCGCCCGCAAATACGGCCTGGCCGTGCCGCCCGTGGTGCTGCCGCCGGGCGCCGATCCGGCGAGCTTCGCGATCAGGACGGAGGCCTATGTCGGCCCCGGCACCGCGTTCCACTCGGGCTTCCTCGACGGGCTGGCGGTGGACGCGGCAAAACGCGCGGCGATCGCGGCGCTCGAAGCGCAGGGCCAGGGCAAGGGCGAGGTGAACTGGCGCCTGCGCGACTGGGGCGTGAGCCGCCAGCGCTACTGGGGCTGCCCGATCCCGGTGATCCACTGCGCCGCCTGCGGCGTGGTCCCGGTGCCGGAGGACCAGCTTCCGGTCCGTCTGCCCGACGACGTGAGCTTCGATCGGCCCGGCAACCCGCTCGATCACCACCCCAGCTGGAAGCACGTCGCCTGCCCGTCCTGCGGCGCTCCGGCGCGGCGGGAAACCGACACGTTCGATACCTTCGTGGACAGTTCCTGGTACTACGCGCGCTTCTGCTCGCCGGGTGCCGCGGCGCCGGTCGATCGCGCGGCGGTCGATCACTGGCTGCCGGTGGATCAGTATATCGGCGGCATCGAGCACGCGATCCTGCACCTACTCTATTCCCGCTTCTTCTCCCGCGCGATGCGCGAGACCGGGCATCTCGCGGTGGCCGAACCCTTCGCCGGGCTGTTCACGCAGGGAATGGTGACGCACGAAAGCTATCGCGCCCCCGACGGCGCCTGGCTCTACCCCGAGGAGATCGAGCGCCGCCCCGACGGCACCGCCGCGGTGCGCGCGAGCGGCCTGCCCGCGACCGTCGGGCGGGTCGAGGCGATGAGCAAGTCGAAGCGCAACACCGTCGATCCCGGCGCGATCATCGACCGCTATGGGGCCGACACCGCGCGCTGGTTCATCCTGTCCGACAACCCGCCCGAACGCGACATGGAATGGACCGAGGCCGGCGTCGCCGGCGCCTACCGGTTCACCCAGCGCCTGTTCCGGCTGGTCGAGGCGCTCGATCCGCTGCCGCGCGCGCCCCGCCCGGAGAGCTTCGGCCCCGCTGCCCTGGCGCTGCGCCGCGCCGCCCACCGCGCGGTGGCCGCGGTGACCGAGGCGCTGGAAAGCTTCGGCTTCAACGTCGCCGTCGCCCGGCTGTACGAATTCGCCAACGCTCTGGCCGAGGCCGAGCGCGCCGCTGCCGATCCCGGTATGGGGTGGGCCCGGCGGGAGGCGGCGGGGCTGCTCGCGCGCGTGATCGCGCCGATGATGCCGCATCTGGCGGAGGAACTGCACGCGCGGCTCGAGCCCGCTTCCCCGCTGCCCGCTTCCCCGCTGGTCGCCGAACTGCCCTGGCCCGAGCCCGACCCGGCGTTGCTCGTCGCCGAAACCGTGACGATCGCGGTGCAGGTGAACGGCAAGCTGCGCGGCGCGATCGAGGCCGCGCCCGACGCGCCGGCCGAGGCGGTGCTCGCCGCCGCCGCCGCCGAGCCGAACGTGGCCCGGGCGCTGGAGGGCAAGCGGATGGTCAAGCGCGTCCATGTGCCGAACCGCATCGTCAACTTCGTGGTGGCGGGATGAAGCGTCGCGCCCTGCTCGGCGGGCTGGGGGCGGCGGCGCTGCCCGCGGTGCTGTCCGCCTGTGGCTTCCGCCCGGTCTATATGTCGAGCGCCGGCGACGCGCCGGGGCCGGCGGAGCGCAACCTCGCCGCGATCGATGTTGCCCTGATCCCCGACCGCACCGGCCAGTTGCTGCGCCAGGCGCTGCAGCAGCGCCTGCACGGCACCGGCGCCGCGCCGCCGCGCTACGTCCTGCACGTGACCTATTGGATCGGCTCCCAGGGGATCGGCATCCTGCAATCCACCACCGCGACCCGCCTGCGGATGACGGGAAACGCGACCTGGGTACTGACCGCCAACGACCCCGCCGCGACGCGGATCGCCACCGGCTACGCCCGCGCCACCGACGCGGTGAACATCTTCGACGAGCAGTATTTCGCCGCCGATCTGGAAACCAATACCGCGAATCGCTACCTCGCCCGCGCGATCGCCGATCAGATCGCGCTGCGCCTCGCGGTGTTCTTCCGCGAACGCGCCGCGCATCGGACTGAGGCCGGCTAGTGTCCCGACCCGGAAATAGCGACATCATGCGTCGGGACACTAGATCTTTGTTTTCAGTGGCCTGCTGGTCCCTGAAATCGGAAGGCATTTCAGGGGCAGGACACTAGCGGCCGATGAAGCTCGACGCGCGGCGGGTGGCGGGCTTCCTGCGCGATCCCGGCGCCTGCCGGGTGGTGCTGCTGTATGGCGACGACACCGGACTGATCCGCGAGCGGGCGGAGGCGCTGGTGCGCGGGGTGGTCGGCGCGCTCGACGATCCGTTCCGCGTGGTCGAACTCGCGCGCGAGCAGATCGGGCAACTGGCCGACGAGGCGTGCTCGCTGTCGCTGACCGGCGGGCGGCGCGTGGTGCGCGTGCGCGAGGCGGGGGAGGGGGCGACCGAGCCGGTCAAATCCGTCCTGGCGGGCAAGGGACCGGCCCTGGTGGTCCTGGAAGGCGCCGCGCTGGCGCCCCGTTCGCGCCTGCGCGCGCTGGTGGAGGCGGCCCCCGACGCCGCGGCGATCGGCTGCTATCCGGAAGAGGGCCGTGCGCTCGACGAAACCATCCGCGCCGCGCTCACCGAGGCCGGCGTGACCGCGGAGCCGGAGGCGCTGCACTGGCTCGCCGGGCGCCTCGGGGCGGACCGGGCGGCCACGCGGCAGGAACTGGCCAAGCTCGCGCTGTATGCCGGGCCGGGCGGGCGGATCGATCTGGCGGCGGCCACCGCCTGTGTCGGCGATTTCGCCGGGCTGTCGCTGGACGACGCGCTGTTCGCCGCTACCGCCGGCGATGTGCCGACCACCGATCGCGCGCTGGAACTGGCGATGGCGGAAGGCGCGGCCCCGGTCGGCGTGCTGCGCACCGCGCTGGGGCACATGCAGCGGCTGCACCGGGCGCGGCTGGCGATGGACAGCGGGCTGAGCCCGGCGGAGGCGGCGAAGGCCGCCCGCCCGCCGGTGTTCTTCCGCCGGGTGAACGCCTTCGCCCGCGCGCTGACCTTGTGGCCGGTGCCGGCGCTGCTGGCGGCGATGACCGCGCTGGCGGAGGCCGAGCGCGCCTGCAAGCGCACCGGCGCGCCGGATCAGACGCTCTGCCGCCACGCGATACTGACGCTGGCGCGCCGCGCCGCCGGCCGGGCCCGCGCGGCGTAAGGGTTCGTTGATCAATATCTGCTCTACTGCGGAGCCACGGGACGGCCGATGACCCTGTCTCGACCGAAACGCGCGATTTGATAATTTCCCCAGCAAGCCCTGAGGGCCGGCCGATCGCCCGGCCTGGGCCCCGTAGGGCGTTCCGCTATGCTGGACCCCGTCCCCCATGAAGGCCCGATCGATGCTGCCCAGCCTGTTCCTCAGCCACGGGTCACCGATGACGGCGATCACCGACACGCCCGGGCGCCGGTTCCTGACCGGTCTCGCCGCCGGCCTGCCGCGCCCCCGCGCGATCCTGGTGGCGACCGCGCACTGGGCGGAGGAACGCCCGACGCTGTCGGCCGCGCCGCATCCCGACACGATCCACGATTTCGGCGGCTTCCCGCCGGCGCTCTATGCGCTGCGCTACGCCGCGCCGGGGTCCCCCGAACTTGCCGCCCGCGCCGCCGCGCTGCTGAACGCAGCGGGGCTGGGGGCGGCGCTCGACCCCGAGCGCGGGTTCGACCACGGCACCTGGGTGCCGCTGCTGCTCGCCTGGCCGGCCGCCGATATCCCGGTGGTGCAACTGGCCTCGCAGCCCTGGCTCGGCCCGGCGCATCAGATGGCGCTCGGGCGGGCGTTGCGCCCGCTGGCCGAGGAAGGCGTGCTGGTGATCGGATCCGGCAGCTTCACCCATAACCTGGGCCGCATCCGCCGCGACGCGATCGGCGCGCCCGAACCGCCCGACATCGTCGCGTTCGCCGACTGGATGCACGCCGCGCTGACCGAGGGGCGAACCGAGGACCTGCTGGCCTATCGCCGCCTCGCCCCCTACGCGGCGATGCAGCACCCGACCGACGAGCACCTGCTGCCGCTCTATGTCGCGCTCGGCGCAGCGGCGGAGGGGGCGAAGGCGGAACGGCTGCACGCCAGCGCCGATTACGGCGTGCTGCGGATGGACGCCTACGCCTTCACGAAGTCGTAGCGCCCGCCGCCCTGCACCAGCAGGTAGCGGCTGATCCCCGGCGCGGCGTTGCCGGACCGATGCACCACGCCCGGCGGGATCGCGAACGTGTCCCCCGGAGCCAGCCGGCGCGTCTCGGCGGGGTCGCGCAGTGCCACCTCGATCGCGCCTTCCAGGCAGTAGAACCGGTCGGTCACCGCGGTGTGGTGGTGCCAGGCCAGGCTGGCGCCGGGCGGCAGCACGTATTCCACCACCCGCACATCCGGCGTCTGCACGACGATGTGGGTCTTCTCGCCGGCTGGGGCCGGGCTTTCCGCTGTCTGGCTCATGCGTGTTCTCCTGTACCGTGCTTCCGGCATTGGCGCCGGGAGCGTGGGCGCTGCCGGCCCGTTTGCCAAGTGGTTGCCTTCGTGACTGGATGGTCCGGGCGGGCGGCGAGACCTGGCGGCGCCGTCGGCCTCCGGGCCCTTGCCATCCGCGATCGGCGCCCTTAATGAGCATACAGGATACCCATTATCCTTCGCAAGCCCGGAGAGCCGCCCCAGGCGCGCTCCGCCGGGTCGGGCAGGAGAAACCGCCGCATGAACGCCACCGGCGATAACCCCACCGGCGATCGACTGTCGCGCTGGACCCCGGCGATGTTCGCCTGCGCGCTGGTCAACCTCGGCCTCGGGCTGGCGCTGGCGGTATTGGGCCTCGCCTGGCCGGCCGCTCCGGCGGCGGCGCCGGCGAGCCTGGCAATGGTGCACCTGCTGACGATCGGCTGGCTGACGCTGCTGATGTTCGCCGCGCTGTTCCAGTTCGTCCCGGTGATCACCAGCCGCGCGCTGCCGAGCCAGACCCCGCCGCTCGTCGCCCTGATCGGCATCGAGGCCGGGCTGGCGCTGATGGTCGCGGGCTTCCTGTCCCTTGGCGACGGCACCGCGCTGCTGCTGCCCGCGGGGGGCGCGCTGGTGATCGCCGCCCTGGCGCTCGGCGCGGGCACGCTGCTGGTGCCGCTCCTGGCCAAGCGCCCGATGCCGCTCAGCGCGCGCTTTGTCGTGGCGGGGCTTGGCTTCCTGCTGCTCACGGTGCTGCTCGGCCTGTGTTTTGCCCTGGCACTCGCGGTGCCGGCGCTCGGCCCGGCGCTGGCGCCGCTGCTGGCCGGCGGACTCGCCGCGCATGCGCTGGCGGGGATCGGCGGCTGGTTCACTCTGACGGCGATCGGCGTCTCCTACGAGTTGCTGCCGATGTTCATGCTGGCCCCGCACGATCGCGGCGTCCTCGGTGCCACGGTGCTGTGGACAGGAACGGCCGGATTCCTCGCCGCGGTCTTCGCCGGGCTGGCGGGCGCGTTCTGGCCGGCGGTGATGCTCGCGGCGCTGGCGACGGCCGGGCGGCTGGCGATCTGCGTGGCGCTGGCGCTGTATCTGTTCGATGTCGGGCGGCTTTACCGCAGCCGCATGCGCCGGCGGATCGAGTTGCATAACCGTGCCGCGATCGGGGCGTTCGGCTCGCTCGGCCTGGCCGTGCTGCTCGGTCTCGGCGCGATCCTCGCGCAGCGTCTGGAGGCGCTGGCGCCGAGCCTTGTTCTGTTGTTGCTGCTCGGCTGGCTCTCCGGGCTCGGGCTCACGCAGCTCTACAAGATCGTTGCCTTCCTGTCGTGGCTGTCGCGCTACGGCACGCGGCTCGGTCGCGGCGCGGTGCCGCGCGTGCAGGACCTGGTGCACGAGCCGGCGGCGACCTGGCTGTTCGCACTTTATTTCGGCGCCGTGGGACTCGCCGCGCTGGCGGCGGCCCTGACCGGCGCCCCGGGGCGTGCAGAGGCGATCCGCGGCGCTCTGGCGGTGGCCCTGGTCGCGGTGCTGCTGCTGGGCCGCGAATACCTGCGCGCCTGGCGCGCCTCCTATGTGCGCCCGCCGTATGTGGGCCCGGCGGCGACGCCCGCCGCTCCGTTGATCCCGGCTGGAAAGGATGGAACCCGATGACCGCACCCGCCCCCCTCACGCTCGACGTGCGTCCCGAGTTGCGCAACGGCGGCGAACCGTTCGCGCGCATCATGCAGGCCGTCGGCGATCTTGCGCCGGGCCAGGCGCTGCGCCTGCTCGCGACCTTCGAGCCGATCCCGCTCTATGCGCTGCTCGGGCGCAAGGGCCTGACGCATCGCGCGATCCATCACGGCGAGGCGGACTGGGAGATCCTGTTCACCGCGGACGAAGCGACCGCCCCATCCGCGCCGCGCCCGGCGACGCGTCCCGAGCCGGCCGACCCCGCCGGCGACGGTGCCGCCTGGCCGGTCCCCGCCGAGAGCCTCGACAACCGCGGCCTGCCGCCGCCGGAGCCGATGATGCGCATCCTCTCGACCCTGGAACATCTTGCTCCCGGCGCGGTGCTGGAAGCCTGGACGGATCGCGAGCCGCTGCACCTGTACCCCGAGCTCGAAGCCCGCGGCGCCGCGATCCGGGTGCGCCGCGAGACCGACGGCGTACGCCTGCTGATCCGCCGGGGAGGTTGAGACGATGGACCAGGCTGCCCCGCTGTCGGAGGAACGCGTTCGCGCGGCGCTGCGCGAGGTGATCGATCCGGAACTCGGCTACAACATCGTCGATCTCGGCCTGGTCTATGGCGTCGGGATCGAGGGCGGGGTGGTCGATGTCGCCATGACCATGACCACGCCCGGCTGCCCGGCGCAGGACTACCTGGTGAGCGGGGTGGAGCACCGCCTGGCCGAGGAAGCCGGCGTCACCGGCGTGTTCGTCACCGTGGTCTGGACCCCGGCTTGGTCGCCGCAGCGGATGTCGGCGGAGGCGAAGACGCATTTCCGCATCCGCGAGGAGGACACATGACATCCCGGCGAACCATGGGGCGGGGATGCCGGTAGGGTTGGACTCCCGCGACTACCCGTGAGTATCCTCCCGCCAGGCGATCAGCCGGGAGGAAACGAATGACATCGAACGTGACCTGGACCCGCTCCAGTGTCGAGATCGCGGGCACGCAACTCCACCTCGCGCGCGCCGGCGCCGGCCGGCCGGTACTGGTGCTCCATCACGACATCGGCACGCCGGACCGGCTCGATTTCTACGACGCGCTGGCCGGGCGGTTCGACGTGCTGGTCCCGCACCTGCCCGGCTGGGGAAACTCGGAACGACCCGGCTGGATGCGCCATGTGCGCGACGTCGCCGCCATGCAGCAGTGGCTGCTCGCCGCGCTGGGCGTGAACGACGCCGCCCTGGTCGGCCTCGGCTTCGGCGGCTGGATCGCGGCCGAGATGGCCTCGCTCGCCCCGCGCGACTTCCGCAAACTGGTGCTGGTCGGCGCGATGGGGATCAAGCCGCCCGAAGGCGAGATCATGGACCAGGCGATCGTCAGCTACCTGGCCTATCCGCAGGCCGGGTTCCACGATCCGGCGGCCTTCGCCCGCGTCTTCGGCGAGGTCTCCACCGATCAACTGGAAGCCTGGGACGTCGCGCGCGAGATGTGCTTCCGCATCGCCTGGAAACCCTACATGTACAGCCAGACCCTGCCGCATCTGCTGGGCGGCGTGCGCGCGCCCGCGCTGGTGGTCTGGGGCGCGCACGACCGCATCGTGCCGATCAGCGCCGGCGCGGCCTACGCCCGCGCACTGCCCGGCGCGCAGTTCAAAACCATCCCCGCCAGCGGCCATTTCGTGGACATGGAACAGCCCGCGGCACTCGCCGCCCTCGTCACCGATTTCCTCGCCGGCTGAACGCCGCCCACGCCCAAGGAGGCACCGCCATGCACCTGATGTATTTCACCGAGCAGCCGATGTCGGCCTACGACGCCCGCGCCGGGCTCGACTACGGCGCCACCGCGCTGACCTTCTCCAACAGCCATTTCGATCCCGTCGCCGGCAGCCGGCTGTACAACCAGTATCTGGAAGACTACATCTACGCCGAGGAATGCGGCGCCGACGGGATCATGCTGAACGAGCACCACAACGCGCCGTTCTGCATGCAGGCGAAAACCAACGTCTTCGCCTCCATCCTCGCCGCCGTCACCAAGCGGGTGAAGATCGTCATCCTCGGCAACCCGCTGCCGCTGGCGGAAAATCCCGTGCGGCTGGCGGAGGAACTGTCGATGATCGACATGATCTCCAAGGGCCGCCTGGTGTCCGGCTTCGTGCGCGGCGGCGGGCAGGAACAGCTCGCGACCGGCGTGAACCCCGCCTACAACCGCGAACGGTTCGAGGAAGCGCACGACCTGATCGTGAAAGCCTGGACCCAGCCCGGACCGTTCCGCTGGGAAGGCACGCATTACCAGCACCGCGTCGTGAACCCCTGGGCGGTGCCGCTGCAGA
>JAJZVS010000086.1 GCA_021845555.1 Pseudomonadota bacterium | reverse complement strand
AGGTCGAACGCCAGGCTCAGCTCCGTCTGACCGTGAGCTATCAGGTTCTTGAAGAGAGCGTTGCTCTCCTGGGCCGTGGCAAAGCCCGCATATTGCCCGATCCGCCAGGGCTGGTCGCGGTACATCGTTGGGGTATTGCCCCGCGTGAAAGGAAAGCTTCCGGGAAACCCCACGTCGCGCAGGTAGTCGAAGCCCTGCGCTTCCAGATCGGCCGGAGTGTAGACCGGCTTGATGTCAAGGCCGAAATCCGTCTGCACCCGATGCAGCCCATCGCGTTCCAATGCGTCGCGGTTGGTCGTGCTCCATTCCCGCTCGGCCTTGCGAATTGCATCCCCGCCGCTCATGCTGGCAGCCTCCTTGTCCACCGATTGCAGTTCTGGCTGCCGGTTCCGGTCATTGAACCGCGGCGGCCCGCTTCTCCCGCACCGTCCTGGAAATGTAGGATGTGATATCCGCCAGGGGGGTTCCGCCCTTGAAGACCTCTGCCACGCCACATGCCTGCAATGCCGGCAGATCCTTGTTCGGAATGACGCCCCCGGCGATCAGCAGGGCGCCGCCCATTCCCTTCTCGCGCAGTTGTTGCGCCACCTTCGGAATGACCTCCATGTGCGCCCCGCAAAGCGAACTCAGGCCGACGACGTCGACCTGCTCTTCCAGCGCCGCCTGCACTATCTGCTCGACCGTGTTGTAGAGGCCAAGATAGACGACCTCCATGCCGGCGTCGCGTATGGCCTGCGCCACCAGCCGGATTCCCGCCTGGTGGCCATCCAGACCCACTTTGGCTATCAGCACGCGAATTTTCCTGTCCATGTCGGGCCCTCTCACCACGGCAGCCGGTATTCGCCGAACACGTCCCGCATGGCGTCGGCAATCTCGCCGCTGGTGGCGCCCACGCGGACGGCATCGATGATCGGGAAAACCATGTTGTTACTATCGCCCTCCTCCGCCGCGGCCACGCTGCGGACGTGGTCGAGCGCCTTGGCGAGCGCCTGCTGATCACGGTTCTTCTTGAACGCACGCAGCCCGGCAATGCGTTCGTCGATGACCGCGGCCGGTGCCGGCCAGTAGAAATCGTCCCGTTCCACGGCATTCTCCGGCGGGTACAGATTGAGGCCGAGCTGCAGCTTTTCCCCCGACGTCACGCGCCGGACATGGCGCTGGCCGGCGGCCAGAATTTCCTTGGCCGCGTAGCCGTTTTTCACCGCCTCCACCATGCCGCCCATGCGGTCGATCTTTTCCAGCTCACGCCGCGTCCGCATTTCAATTTCATGGGTCAGGGTCTCGACGCAATACGATCCGCCGAGTGGATCGACGATGTCGCAAACGCCGGTTTCGGCCTGCACCAACTGCACGCTGCGCACGGCCGTCAGGCTGGCCTCGGCACTGGGAATGCCAAGCGGCTCGTCATAGGTCTTCGGTGTCGCCGACTGGATGCCGGCGAAGGCCATGGCAAGACAGGCGATTGCGGTGCGGGCGACATTGATGTCGCGGGAATCCTTGATCAGGTCGAGACCGCCGGTGCTCACGCGCACCCAGGGCGCCATGGAGTCCTTGCGGCGGGCGCCGAAGTCGTCGCGCATCATCCCCGCCCACAAGCGCCGGGCCGCTCGCCACTTGGCCACTTCGCACAGGAAATCGCGGTGGTTGACGCAACCAAGGAAGCTGATGCGCGGCGCAATGTCATCGATGTCGTAGCCGCGCTTCAGCACCGAGCGAATGTAGGCGATGCCGGTTGCCATGCCGTAGGCAAGCTGGTGCGCCTCATCGCAAGCCGATTCCTCGTATTGCAGGCAGCACAGATTGGTCACCCGCGCCTTGGGCATATGGCGGATGCCGAACGTGATGACATCCGTGGCAAGCCGAACGGAGGCCTCCGGCGGATAAATGAACTGCCCGTCGGTCAGGAATCCCTTGATGATGTCGTTCTGGAAGAAGCCCAGCGTGTCCGCGATCTTGATGCCCTGGCGCTCGGCGAGCACGCACATCATCGCGACCCATACGACAGCCAGTGGGTTGTTCACCCACGCGACAGACACCTGGCTGATATCGATGCCGTCAAGCACCACCGCGAGGTCGTCAATCGTCGACAGCGACAGTCCCGTCTTCCCGACATCGTTGCGCGCCAGCGGGTGGTCGCAGTCATAACCCTGGATCGTCGGCAGGTCGAAAGCGAGATGCAGCGCCTTGCTGCCCTTGGCCTGCAGGACCTTGAACAGGGCGTTGGTTTCCTGCGGGGTCGAATAGCCGAGATACTGTGCAGCCAGGTAATGCTCGCGGCGATACATCGATGCGGTGATGCCGCGCGTGAACGGGTACTCACCCGGAAGGCCCAGGCTCTTTTGATAGTCGAAGGATATCTTTTTCAGATCCGAGGGCGTGTAGACGCGCTGATACGGAATACCGGAGTCTGAGGCAAACTCCGGCTTACGCTCGTGTGCGATGTCCTCCGCATGTCGCTGCTCCCAGGCGCGCAGTTCAGCTTCGATGTCCGCGATATCAACTGCCTCCATTTGGGACTCCTCTTGCGTCCAGCCCCACGCCGGGGTCACGCGGTAAAGATTGCTTCGGGGTCGAACAGGCGCAGCGTCGCCAACTCGGCATCCGTCAGCGGCCCGGTCTCGCCCACGTCCGGCGCCGCCATCAGATCCCAGCCACAGCCCTTCGCGACGTCGGCAATACGCTCCGGCTTCGCTCGTTGCGCGCCCTCGGCCATCGGCGCCAGGCGTGCCAGGACGAAGGAGGCTGCGGCCGACGCCTTCTCAAACACGCCCAGCGGCGTGGCCAGCGTGCGCACCTGCCGGCCCGACGTGGTGACGTAGGAAACACGATCGACCAGCCTGCGCGGCGACGCCGCGCACAGAACCAGCATCTCGCTGGCGGAATTGCCAAGGTCGTTGGCGCCACCCGAGCCGACCAGGTACTGGCCGTCATCCATCCGGGTGGAGTTGATATTGCCAAGCCGGTCGATCTGGCCTGCGCCGACCACAGCCAGGCAGCGGTTCCCGGCACCGCCGGCAAGCGCACCCAGCACCCCGATGAAACCCGAGTGCATCTTGTTGGTGAACATGTTGGCCACGCCGAACAGGTAGGGATCGCCGAAGCGCGGCGCGTAGCCGAAGAATCCGGCCTCCGCCAACAGTTCGACGTCATGGCCGTCGCGCCTGAGGTCGGTGACAGCGAGCCACGCCGCCAGATTGGCGATGCCGGCACCCGCCAGCACCGTCCTGTAACCGCCGGCGCGCACGCGAAGCTTCACCTCGCGCGCAGCAAGGATGATCATCGTCTCGTTGGCACTGGCGGTGCGCTGCCTCGCAATCGACGGACGGTGGCGTTCAAGGTTCCGCCGCCATGCGCTTTCGGCGAACTCGTCGCGCAGGGCGTCGAGCCGGTCCCGCCCGAGACGTGCAAGATAGCCTTCATGGCTGCCGCAGCCGCCGACCCATTGATCGAACCAGGCATCCAGTCCGGCGTCGGAGCGGCTTGCGTCGAGGAATTCGCGCCGGAACGCGTAGTCCTCGCCGTAGCCCGATCCCCCATCGATCCCGAACGCGGTCATCGGCTGCGGATGTGCCCCGAATGGCACCACCGATACGCTCTGCACGACGTAGGAAGGAATGCGCACCAGGTGCGCGTTCCGCCGAATGACGGACGTCGGCACCAGCTTCTCCACGGTCAGCAGCACGCCACGGCGGCTGCCCAGCGCGCCCCAGACATCCTCGCCGTAGGGGCCGAGAACAATGGCGTTGCCGGCGCGATCGGCAGCATAGGCGTGCAGGATCGCAAGGTCCGGCCGCAGTGCCGCGACCACGCCGATTCTTTCGTCTGCGGCAAAAGGATTGTCCACTTCCGTGAACACGTCGCGGTTCGCGGCCAGCCCGGTTCCGGCAATCGAGTGCGTCGGCATGAAGGGCAGGCCGAGAGCACCCGCCATGAGGCGCAGCGCAATCGTCAGATTGGTCGTTTCCTCGATCCCGACGCCGCCGCGCGCGACCGCTTCGCGGAAGACCCTGTTGGGGCTCGGGACCGGATAGGTATTGCCGGCAAACGCCGCCGTGACATGCCTGACCAGGCCGCCATGAACCAGCAGCAGCCCCAATTCAAGAACACCCGCAGTGATGAGATGAAAATCGGGGCGAGATCCCCAGAAGCGGCGTGCAATCGCGAAAGCTGCCGCATGCGCCCGCGCGTGAATGAAGGCGAAATACAGACTCATGCCCGGTTCGACGAGACGGGCGACCGCTTCCTCGAGCGGCACGACCTTATCCGCGCCCTCGTTTTCCGGCAGTGAGCCATGCGCCGCAATCAACGCCTCGAACTGTGCATCCGGGATCTGGCCGTTGGCGTCAGGCATCACCGGGGCACTTGTTCATACATCTGAGCAATTCCAACTTTTCGGAAAGCGGGCGATCCGGTCATGCACACCTGCCCGCCCCGGTGAATGGCGCCGTTGCGATCGGTGTGATCCTTGGGACTCCAACCGCTGGCGCGCCAATATTGTATACATAGACCCCCTCCGTCAAGCCGTCGCCGGCCAGTGCCCGGAAAATGTCGGCCGGTTGCCGGCGCGGAATCGATCGTGCGGCACGGCGCGGTCTGTCGGGGCGCCCGCCGCGTAGTGCGCCCGAAGTACTGTCCGGCCTTCCAAATCCGGTAACTTCGGGAACCTGTTTGAGAAACCTGCCAAAATACCATCGATCGCGCGCGCGGTCCCGCAGAGGCGCGAACCAATCACCGCGGCAACATGGCAAGGATGCGTCCCGTTGCGGTTGCGGCGCATGGCCACTGCTTGACCGCCCTTTGGCGCCTATGTATACAAGGCACGCCTCGGTGGGGACGCCAGGACACGGCGCCAATGGCTTTCCGACGGGCGTCGCCAGGAGTGGAGCGGGGACATGAAACGGCGTCGGGTCGTTCGCGTGTTGTTGGGCAAGCCTGGCCTCGACGGTCATGACCGAGGCATCAAGATACTGGCACAGGCTCTGAAGGACGTCGGGGTTGAGGTGATCTACACCGGCCTCCATCAGAGCGTTGCCCAGATCGCGCTGACGGCGGTGCAGGAGGATGTCGATGTGATCGGCGTCAGCATCCTGTCCGGCGCACACATGACCCTTGTGCCTGAACTACTGGGCCAGCTCAACGCGCTTGGTGCCGGCGACAAGAAGGTGGTCGTCGGCGGCTTCATTCCCGATCGGGACGACCGCGCCCAACTCGAGGCGGTCGGAGCGGCCAAGGTGTTTGACCAGGACGTGCCGATTACCGAAACCGTCTCCACCATCATTTCCTTGGCTGACTGAGGGGCGATCATGTCCGTGGACGTCGTGGATATCTGGCACCAGCCCTTCACGCCCGCCCTCATGAAGCGTTGCTACATTGACGACCCCGAGCAGCGCCAGGTCATCGAATGGTGGGGCCTGACCGATCGTGTCAAAGGGCGCAGCCCGGACGACTTTGTCGCCGACATGGATCGCCACGGCGTCGGCAAGGTTCTGGTGCCGGCTTTGCAGATTCGCTCGTTTGTCCACCAGCGTATGCAGTGGGAGTTCAGCGTGGAGGAAATCCACGCCATCATCAGCGGTCATCCCGGACGGCTGTACGGCCTTTATGGGATCAATCCGCACAAACGCATGAAGGGGGTCGCCGAACTGGCCCGCGCCGTCGGGGAATACGGGTTCGTCGGGGCCCACCTCCATCCCTACGGTTTCGAATTGCCCGTCGATCACCGCCGCTACTATCCCTTCTACGCCAGGTGTGTCGAACTGGACGTGCCGGTGGTGATCCAGGTCGGCCACTCGGCCGAGGCCATGCCCAGCGACACCGCGCGGCCGATTCTTCTCGATACGGTGGCGCTCGATTTTCCCGAACTCCGGATCGTGGCGGCGCATACCGGTTGGCCCTGGGTGGAGGAACTCATCGCGGTCGCCTGGAAGCACCCGAACGTGTTCATCGCGACCACTGCCCATGCCCCGCGCTACTGGCGGCCGGAGCTGGTGTCCTTCCTCAACACGCGCCGCGGGATGGGCAAGGTGATGTACGGAAGCGACTTTCCGGTGCTCGACTGGCACGATTCGCTCAGGCAGATCGCCGATCTGGGGCTGCGGGAGGACGCCGCGCGCGCGCTTCTGACGGGAGCGGCCCACAAGGCCTTCAGGTTTTGACGGGAACCGTCGCCATGCCGATTCCATCGCTCCTGACCGCCGATATGATCGCCCGCTACACGGCCGCCGGATACTGGGGTACGCAAACCCTGGGCGACTACCTCGATCACCACGCCGCATATCGGCCGCATGCCGAGGCATTGGTGGACGATCGTCAGCGCGTCACGTTTGCCGACCTCAAGGCGAAAGTCGATCGAATAGCGCTGGCCATGATCGCGATGGGGA
Organism: Pseudomonadota bacterium; assembly: GCA_021845555.1. Lineage (GTDB taxonomy): Bacteria > Pseudomonadota > Alphaproteobacteria > Acetobacterales > Acetobacteraceae > JAJZVS01. The sequence goes on along the minus strand of JAJZVS010000086.1, from coordinate 4,884 downwards.
TCCGGCCCGGAGACCGGGTCGGCCTGCAGACCCCGAACTGGGCCGAGTATTTCTATGTGCGGCTGGCCTGCGCCAGGATGGGCGCGATCCCGATTCCCTTCATCTTCAGCGTGCGCGAGCACGAGGTGGAGATGGCTCTGGGCGACTGCCAGGCCGTCGCCTTCTTCTTCTGCGCGAAGTTCGGCGGCTTTGACCACGTTGCCATGGTGCGCGGCATGCGTGCGCGCCTGCCGTCGGTCCGCTCATATGTCACCATCCGCGGCGAACCGCTGGCAGACATGATGGCGCTCGAAGACATGTTGGCCGACCCGATCGAGAGCCGCTATCCGCCTGGATACCTGCTTTCCTTCCACCCGGGTGCCAACGACATCGATATCCTGATGACAACCTCCGGCAGCACGGGCAAGCCGAAGCTGGTGCTGCGCACGCCGAACGTGTTCCTGACCCTCGGTCACCACATCGTCGAACGGGCGCGACTTGGCGGCGACGACGTGGTGCTCGCGGTCGCGCCGGTCAACCAGGGCACGGGTTACTCCGTGGCAATCGTCGCGTCCCTGATTTCCGGCTGCCGCAATGTGCTGCTCGACCGTTTTGAAGCCGACGCCGCCCTCGCATTGATAGAGAGAGAGCGCGTGACCGTCGCGGTGGGCGTGCCGACTCACATGATCAAGATCATGAATAGCCCGGTTGTCGGGCGGACGGACCTGTCATCGCTGCGCCTGTTCTATCATGCCGGCGCCGCACTGGCGCCCGATGTCGCCGCCGAGTTTGCGCGCAGATGCGGCTGCCGCCTGATGGAAGCGTATGGAGCGCTGGACGGCGGCACCCCCGTGCACACCCTTCTCGACGATCCTTCGGAAAAGGTTTTCGGCACGGTCGGCAAGGTCTGCGCCGGCATGGAACTTGAGATCGTCGATGACGACGGGCGCACACTGCCATCTGGCCAGGTTGGCGAGGTGGTCTACCGCGGCCCGAACTGCGCGGTTGGGCTGTATGGGGATCCGGACCATGCCTTCGATGCCGATGGCTGGTTCCACTCCGGCGATCTCGGCGTTCTCGACGGCGAGGGTTATCTGCGAATTGTCGGCCGCAAGAAGAACATCATCATCCGGGGCGGACAGAACATCAGTCCGCGCGAGGTCGAGGACGCTCTGATGGGCCATCCCAAGATCCAGGATATCGCCGTCGTCAGGATGCCCGATCCGGTGCTGGGAGAGAAGGCGTGCGCCTTCGTGGTGCCGCAGCCCGGCGAGACGGTGACGGTGCAGGACTGCCTGGATTTCCTCGCCGGGTTGTCGTTCGCGAAATACAAGGTGCCCGAGCGGGTGGAGAATGCGACGGAGCTGCCGCTGTTGCCCAACGGCAAGGTGGATCGCAAGATGCTGGAGGCGGAGATTCTGGCGCGCATCAACTAGAATGACCGGAATTGCACCGACGATGGCCGACAATGCGCAAGGACCGGACAGGCCGGTCGAGAGGGTGATGCCGGACCACGCTATTGCGCGTGGTGACATCGGTGCTGCCGCGCGGTTGATGAGCGATCTCGATGACGAGGTTCCCGCGGCGCGCGCGCAGCTGCGGCAATTGTTTCCGCTGACCGGGCGTGCCCATGTCATCGGTGTGACGGGCGCCCCCGGTTCCGGAAAATCCACGCTGGTCGACCAGTTGGTGGGTGCGTTCCGCCAGCGCGGCGACACCGTGGGCGTCGTGGCCATTGATCCGTCGAGCCCGTTTGGCGGCGGCGCCATCCTCGGAGATCGGCTGCGCATGCAGCGTCACAGCGTCGATGAAGGCGTGTTCGTGCGCAGCCTGGCATCGCGCGGGTACCTTGGCGGGCTGTCGAGATCCACGGGCGACATCATCGACGTGATGGACGTCATGGGCAAGACGGTGATCATCGTGGAGACCGTCGGCGTCGGTCAGGACGAGATCGATATCATGCGGTTCGCCGATACCGTGCTGGTTGTCCAGGTTCCCGGCCTCGGTGACGATGTGCAGGCGATCAAGGCGGGCCTGCTTGAGATCGCCAGCATATTCGTCGTCAACAAGTCGGATCTCGACGGAGCCGACCAGGTCGTGCGTGATCTCGAATCGATGCTCTCGACGAAGACGCTGCGCCCAGGCATTGCCACGCCCGGTATCGTCAAGGTCCAGGCAACCCGCGGCAGGGGAATTGCGGAACTGGTCGAGGCGGTGGACCGCCACCGCAGTGACTCGCACGGCAGCGACGGGATGCAGACCCGGCACCGTCGCCTGGAACACCGGTTCTACGAGTGCCTGCGTGAGGCGCTGTTTGCCGAGGCATGCCGCCGGTTCAAGGGCAGCGCCGCGGCTGAGCGGATCCTGGCGGAATTGCGCGATCGCAGGATTGACCCCTCCTCCGCGGCGACCGCGGCAATCGAGCAGATTGTCGGCTGGGCTTCGTAGGAAGGGCCGAACCCGTCGCAGCCAGGAAGCCGGAAGCGCCGCCGCAGGCGCGGCGCATCGGCGACCGCCTCGACCCGCACGCCGCCGATTGCAGGCGCCGCGATCAAAGGGTTGCGCGCTGACTGATGCCATGCCGGCGAAGCTGTCAGATAGCGCCGTTAATTCCGCCGCCCTGCCGCCGCGACCGCGGCGCGCCGCTGCGGGCGCGGTGCGCGGATCGCCACGCCGGCCGCCGGGCAGGGGCCTCCGCAGGCACCGGATCGTCCGGCGTGCTGGCGCCAGGGCGTGGCCACGTCTGCAAACGGCCGTTTGCACGTGCATGAGCGTTCTGTAAAACCGGCACGGCGCAGCGTGCGGAGGCCGCGGATGCCGATACAGCCGCGACGGAACGGTCCCGAGACCCGTCGGATCGGCTATGCGCGCGTCTCCACCGCCGAGCAGGCCACCGACGCACAGGGCGACGAGCTGCGCGCCGCCGGCTGCGACACGGTGCTGGAGGAGCACGCCTCCGGCGCCGACCGCGCCCGTCCGGTGCTGGCGCGCCTGTTGCGCGACATCCGTCCCGGCGAGACCCTGGTCGTGGTCCGCCTCGACCGCCTCGCCCGCTCGGTCGGCCACCTGCTCGCGGTGATCGAGCAGCTGGAGGCCAGGGGGGCGCATTTCCGCAGCCTGCACGACCCGGTCGATACGGCGACGCCGCAGGGCATGTTCTCGCTGCAGGTGCTCGGCGCGGTGGCGCAGCTCGAACGCGCCCTGATCGCCGAGCGCACCAGGGCCGGCCTGCGCGCCGCGCGCGATCGCGGCCGTCTGGGCGGCAATCCTGGCCTGCGCGCCGGCGACCCGGCGGCGATCCGCAAGCTCCGCGCCGGCCGCGATGCGACGCATCTGCACCGCCTCCTGGCCGGGCTCGATGCGTGGCTGCCGACCGTGCGGCGGCTGCGGCCGGCACAGCCCTGGGGCGATGTCGTGCGTGTGCTCAACCGCACCGCCGCACGCGCGTGGACGGTGGAGCGGCTGCGCCGGACGGTGCGGCGGCTGGTGGCGGAGGGGCTCGCAGAGCCGGCGCTGCTCGGCCGCGCGCCGGCGCAGCAGGCCGACCAGCGGCTGGTGCGGCTGGTGGCCGGCATCGCCACGGCGACGCCGCATCACACGCTGCAGCGCATCGCCGCGCAGCTGGAGGCCATGCACGAGCGCACGCCGCGCGGCGGCACCCGCTGGCACCCATCCTCGGTCCGGCATCTGCTGCTGCGGGCGGAGCGGCTGGGATGGATCCCGCCGTCGTGAGGCGGGCGCGGTGTCAGCGGTGCCCGGCCTGGTAGCGGGCGATCAGCAGCCGGATTTCCCGCACCGCCAGGCCCGACAGCCCGGGTGCTGCGCGCTCGTCGAACGTCACGCGCAGGCCGTCCGGCGCGTGCTCCAGGCGCGCGATCGGCTGCCCGTCGCCGTCGGTCAGCGTCTCGACCTCCGGCGCGGCGGCATCCGGCGCGGCGGCCTGGCGGCGCAACCCGGCGATCACGGCATCGAACCGCCGGTCGGAAGGCAGGGCCTGCAACGAGGGCTGATCCAGCAGCTGGGCCACCGCCTCCAGGCCATACGGCCGGTCGCATTCCCGCGCCAGTTCCTGCCAGCGCTGCCGTCCGGCCTTGGGCGCGGGACCGATGCGGCGGATCACCTCCTCCGGGACCGCCGCGGCCACCGCCAGCAGCCGCGTCATCTCCGCGCTGTGCACGCCGAGCGCGCCGTTCAGCGTCGCGCGGTCGAAGCCGCGGCGCTGCAGGGCGGCGGCGAACAGCGCACGCTCGATATACGACAGGTCGCGGCGCTCGCCGTTCTCCCGCCCCTGCGCGACCACCAGTTCGTCGTCGCGCAGCGTCCGCACGATCGCCTTGACCGGAATGCCGAGCTCCGCTGCCGCCTCGTGGCGCCGATGGCCGTAGGCGATCTGGTAGCGCCCCGCCTGCGTCGGGTGCGGCCGCACCAGGATCGGCACCAGCTGGCCGCTGACGCGGATGCTGTCCACCAGGCGGCGGTAATCGGTATCCGCGGTGCGCGAGAAGCGGTCGGCGACGAAGGACGGATCGACCAGCGCGGTCGGCAGATCGACCACGGCGGTGCCGCTCTCGATCTGCTGGCGCAGCGTTTCGGCTTCGCGTGCGCCCTCGGCGAGGCGGTTGATCTCCAGCCCCATCGCGCGCACGGCGCCGGAAGCGGCACGGGCCGGAGCCTCGGCGGACATCGGCGGGGGTTCGCCGGCCTGCGGCGTCAGCAGCGCGCGCACCGCCTCGCGCCGCTTCATGCCGGCCGGTTCCACGATTGGCGGATCAACAGCTCGATCTCCCGGTTCACTGCGTTCAGCGCCTCGAAAGCGCGGCCGTAGGTGCCGCGCCCGAGCGCCTGGCGTCCCACCTCATACAGCGTCTGCTTGGTGAGCCCGGCATCGGAAATCGCCGTGCTTTT
>JAJZVS010000085.1 GCA_021845555.1 Pseudomonadota bacterium | reverse complement strand
CGCCCACCCAGAGCGAGTCGTAACCGGACCGATCCACCAGCGCGACCAGCGCCACCATCTCGTCGATCCGCGGCTCCCACCGCGCCCCGACCGGTTCGCTGCGGCGATGGATCGTCTGGATGCCGAGGCTGAGCCGGCGATCGAGGATCAGCGTCATGGCACCGCCCGTTCGTTCGCGAAGCCGGTGAACGCATGCGGGATGCGCCGCAGGTCGGTCACCAGCTCGCGTGCCAGCCCGGCGGGCGTCCCCGCGGGCAACGCGAGATCGAAGGAATCCGCCGCGCCGCCGAAGCGCGCGGCAATCGCCCCGGGAAGGGCGGCGAATGGGGCGATGGCAGCAAACACACGCACCACGTCGTCGGACACCGCGCCCGGCATCTCCGCCCAGCGCCCCCGCACGGAAAGCTGATGCAGCCGGTCGCCAAGTTCCTCGATCCCGTGCAGCGCCAGGATCGGCCGGTAGGTGCGGGTGGAGGCATAGAAAGCGATGCGCCGCCGCGCCATTTCGGTCGCTTCCACCAGGCTCGCCTCGTCCGGTCCGGTCACGACGAAGCCGCCGCCATGGATGTCGAAGTTTTCCCGCCTGCGCCCGCTGCGCGCCATGCCCTCGGCGAGCGCCGGCAGGCAGACCTGTTCCAGATAGAGCCGTGAGCAAATCGGATGCAGCCGTACCCCGTCGCAGTGCCGTCCCGCCATGCGCAGCATCGCCTCCCCCACCGCCGCCACGGTGATCGGCACCATCGGCAGGCCGGTCGGTTCGGGGGAGAAATCCGGCGTCATCAAGGTCAGCGTGTAGTGCGCGCTGTGGTAGTCGAGCTTGCCGCGCGTCTCCCACGCACGCCAGATCGCCCGCAGCGCGCCGATGTAATCGGCCAGCCGCGGTGCCGGCGCGGTCCAGGGGATGCCGAAGCGGCGCTCGTTGTGCCCCTTCACCTGGCTGCCCAGGCCCAGCACGAAGCGCCCACCGGAATTGGCGGCGAGGTCCCAGGCCTGATGCGCGAGCACCGTCGGGCTGCGCGGGAACGCGACCGCGATCGAGGGCGTGAGTTCGATCCGCGACGTCGCCAGCCCCGCGAACGCCAGCGGGGTGAACACGTCGTGGCCGAGTTCGACCGTCATCGCCGCGTCGAACCCGGCCTGCTCGGCGGCGACCGCGGCCGGAGCGGCCTCGCGCCAAGGGGTCTGCGGCAGGGTGGAGAAGATGCGCATCGTCGCCTCCGCGTCGGGGTCCGACCACCGTGCCATACTCAGCCGGGGGCTGTCGCCGCCGTTTGCCCCCCGCCTGACGCAACCCCGCTTGACGCATCCGGCGCCGACGCGGAGCCTGCGGCCCCCCTCGCTCCCCGGAGATCGCGCCCGATGCCCCGCCCGCTGCCCCTGCCCTCAGCCATGACCTATATCGCCGCCGCCGCCGCGGGCGGCCCGGAGGTGCTGCATCCGGCCACCGGCCCGCTGCCGGTGCCGGCACCGGACGAGGTGCTGATCCGCGTGCAGGCCGCCGGCGTGAACCGACCGGACGTGCAGCAGCGCATGGGCGCCTACCCGCCGCCGCCCGGCGCCAGCAAGATCATCGGCCTGGAAGTCGCCGGCGAAGTGGTCGCCACCGGCGCCGAGGTTGCCGCCTACCGGCCCGGCGACAAGGTGTGCGCGCTCACCAACGGCGGCGGCTATGCCGAATACTGCACCGCGCCGGCGCCGCAATGCCTGCCCTGGCCCGCGGGCTACGACGCGCTCCGCGCCGCGGCGTTGCCGGAGACCTATTTCACCGTCTGGGCCAATCTGTTCGACCGCGGCCGGCTCGCGCCGGGGGAGACCGCGTTGATCCACGGCGGCAGTTCCGGGATCGGCGTCACCGCGATCCAGCTTGCCGCCGAGTTCGGCGCCACCGCCTATGTCACCGCCGGGTCGGAGGAGAAATGCGCCGCCTGCCTGCGCCTCGGCGCCACCGCGGCGATCAACTACCGAACCCATGATTTCGTCGAGGAAGTCAAACGCCTGACCGGCGGACGCGGCGTCGATGCGATCCTGGACATGGTGGGTGCGGCCTATCTGACGCGCAACATCCGCAGCCTGGCGCTGGACGGGCGGCTGGTGCTGATCGCCTTCCTGGAAGGCTCGCGGGTCGAGAATTTCGATCTGGTTCCGGTGATGACGCGCCGGCTGACGGTGACCGGATCGACCATGCGCCCCCGCACCACCGCGCAGAAGGCCGCGATCGCGGCGGCGCTGCGCGAGCGCGTGTGGCCGGTGCTGGCCGCCGGGCGGCGCGGGCCGGTGATCCATGCCACCTTCCCGCTCGCCCAGGCCGCCGAGGCGCACCGGCTGATGGAGAGCAGCGCGCATATCGGCAAGATCATGCTTTCCGTTGCGACCTGAGCAGGCCTGACGATTCGACAACGCCGGCGGTCTGGTGTGCAGTGCCGGCACCGAGGCAACGACACAGGAGGAACCGATGGCAAAAGCCCCCAGCACCGCCGGCCGCGACCGCGTGCGCGAGACCGTGCCCAAGCTGATCGACGTCACCGAGAAGGTGCTGTTCGGCGACATCTGGGAACGCAAGGAACTTTCCAAGCGCGACCGCAGCCTGATCACCTGCGCCGTGCTGGTTGCCACCTACCGTCCGGAACAGCTGAAGGGCCACCTGCAACGTGCGCTGTTCCACGGCCTGTCGAAGGAGGAGCTCTCCGAACTCATCACCCATGTCGCCTTCTACGGCGGCTGGCCCTGCGCGATGACCGCCGCCAACGTCGCGCGCGAGGTGTTCGAGGCGAACGAGTAGGAACGCACGGCCGGGCCCGAACGGCCCGGCCGGCACGGAGGGGAATATCATGCGGATCGGATTCATCGGTCTCGGCACCATGGGTGCCAGCATGGCCGCGAATGCGCAGAAGGCCGGCTTTGAGCTGGTGGTGCATGACGTGCGCCGCGCCAGCGCCGCGCGCCACATCGCCGCCGGCGCGGTCTGGGCGGACACGCCGGCGGCACTCGCGGCACAGACCGAGGTGGTGCTCACCTCCCTGCCCGGCCCGCCCGAGGTCGAGGCGGTGGCACTCGGCCCGAACGGGCTGCTGGACGGCATGCGCGCCGGCGGCGCCTATTTCGATCTGTCCACGAATTCACCCGCCACCATGCGCAAGGTCCATGCCGCCTTCGCCGCCAAGGGCGCGCATGCGCTCGATGCCCCCGTCAGCGGTGGGCCGCGCGGTGCCGCCACCGGCAAGCTCGCGATCTGGGTCGGCGGGGAGCAGGCGGTGTTCGACCGCTGCAAGCCGGTGCTGGACGCGATCGGCGATCAGGCGCGCTACGTCGGGCCGATCGGCGCCGGTTCGGTCGCGAAACTCGTGCACAACATGTTCGGCTACATCATGACCACGGGGCTGGCCGAGGTGTTCACCATGGGGGTGAAGGCCGGGATCGAGCCGCTGGCGATCTGGGAAGCGGTGCGCCAGGGCGCGATCGGCCGGCGCGGCGCGTTCGACGCGATGCCGGACCAGTTCCTGCCGAACACCTACGAACCCCCGGCCTTCGCGCTGCGGCTTGCGTTCAAGGACGTGTCGCTGGCGTGCCAGCTGGGCCGCGAGATGGGCGTGCCGATGCGGCTGGCGAACCTGGTGCATGCGGAGATGACCGAGGCGATGAACCGCGGCTGGGCCGATCAGGATTCGCGTTCGGCGATGAAACTGCAGGTGGAGCGCGCGGGGGTGACGATCGCGGTCGATCCGCAGCGGCTGGCCGAGGCGGTGGAGGGAATGAAGAAGAAGTAGCGCGCACCGGCCCGCCATGGCGGTCGGCGCGGAGTTCCAGGCCCATGTCCTCGACCTGCTGGCGGAGCTTCGCCCGGTCGCGCGGCGGATGTTCGGCGGCGTCGGCATCCTGCGCGACGGGGCGATGTTCGCGCTGCTGTCGCGGGACGCGATGTATTTCCGGGTGGACGCGACCACCCGCCCGCGGTTCGAAGCGGCGGGATGCGCCCCGTTCCGCTACCTGCGCGCCGGGCGGGAGGTATCGATCGAAACCTACTACGCCGTGCCGGACGGTCTCTACGACGAGCCGGAGGCACTTGTCCTCTGGGCGCGGGATGCGGTCGCGGCGGCGCTGCGCGGGCAGAAGACACGGCGGCGCGCCAAGGGCTGACGAAAGCTCATCCGGCCGCCGTCAGTCGGATCGCACCGAACGTATCGACCGCGGCGGACCAGCCGCCGGGCACCAGGCAGGTCGCGTCGTATTCCTGCACGATCAGCGGCCCTGGAAGCGCCCCGGGCAACGCCCCTGGCAACGCCCCTGGCAGCGCCCCCGCCCCGGCCAGCCCCGCGCGGTCGATGACCGGCGTTTCCACCCAGCCGGTGCCGGGGAACCACGCCTGCCGCGACGCCGGCACGTCGGCCGTGGCGGGCGGGATCGCAGCCCCCAGGCGTGGACGCTCGGGGATGCCGCGGGCGATCACCGACAGGCCGATCAGTTCGACCGGCTCGCCGGCCGGCGCGCGGAAGCCGTAGCTTCGGGCGTGCTCGGCGCCGAACAGGTCGGGCAGCGCGGCCAGCCAGGCGGCGGCCTCGCCCTCGGGCAGCGGCACCGCGAGTTCGCTCGACTGGCCGACGTAGCGCGCTTGCGCGAGGCGGCGAAACGCGCGCTGAGTGACGGGGAATCCGTCGGCGGCCAGCCGCTCCGCCCCCGCCGCTTCCAGCGCCGCCAGCGCCGCCCCGACCACGGCGGGATCGGCCCCGGCTACCGGCGTGCGCAGGCTGCGGGAAGCGTGGTGCTCGGTCTCGGCGGCCAGCAGGCCGAAGGCACTGAACACGCCGGGCAGCGGCGGCACGATCACGCGGGTGATGCCGAGTTCCGCGGCGATCGCGGCGGCGAACAACCCGCCATTGCCGCCGAAGGCGAGCAGCGCGAATTCCCGCGCGTCCCGCCCGCGCTCCACCGAGACGGCGCGGATCGCGCGCATCATGTTGGCGCTCGCCACGCGCAGCATCCCCGCCGCCGCGTCCTCCACCGACAGCCCCATCGGCGCCGCAAGATCGCGCGCCACCGCCGCGCGCGCCGCCGCCGCATCGAGCTTCACCGCCCCACCCACCAACCCGACCGGATCGAGATAGCCGAGCACCAGGTTGCAATCGGTAATGGTTGTCGCGGTGCCGCCGCGACCGTAGCAGACCGGTCCGGGATCGGCCCCGGCGCTGTCCGGCCCCACCTTCGGCGCCCCGGCGGCATCGAGCCGGCAGATCGAGCCGCCGCCCGCCCCCACTTCGGCGAGGTCGATCGCCGGCAGTTTCAGCAGATACCCCGCACCGACCAGCAGGCGCGAGCCGGCCATGACGCCGGCGCCCACTTCCAGAGCCTCGGTCCGCAACACCTCGCCCTGCTCGACCAGCCCGGCCTTGGCGGTGGTACCGCCCATGTCGAAGGTGATGATCCGCGGCTCATCCAGCCGCGCGGCCAGCGCGGCACCGCCGACCACGCCGGCGGCCGGACCCGATTCGATGATGTGCACCGGCTGCGCCGCGGCGAACGCCGCCGAGGCCACGCCGCCGTTCGACTGCATCAGTTGCACCGGCGCGGCGATCCCCATCGCCCGCAGGCGCGCGGCGAGCGCGGTCAGATAGGCGCGCACCACCGGCTGCACATAGGCGTTGATGACGGTGGTGGAGCTGCGCGGATATTCCTTGATCTCCGGCAGGATCTCGCTGCTGAGCGAGACCGGCAGATCGGGCAGCGCGGCGCGCACCGCGTCGGCCACCGCCCGCTCGTGCGTCGGGTTGGCGTAGGAATGCAGCAGGCAGATCGCGAGGCTTGCCACCCGTTCCGCCCGCAACATAGCGATCGCGGCGGCGATGGAGGCGGAATCGAGCGGCACCGCGACCGAGCCGTCCGGGCGCAGCTTCTCCGTCACCTCCAGCCGCAACCGGCGCTCCACCAGCGGCGGCGGTTTCATCCAGCCGATGTCATAGACGCGCGGCATGCGCAGATCGCGGATCTCCAGGATATCGCGGAACCCCGCGGTGGTGATCAGCGCCGTGCGCGCGCCCTTGCCCTCCAGGATCGTGTTCGATCCGATGGTGGTGCCGTGCAGCACCTCCGCCACCGTCCCGCCCGCTTCGGCGAGCAGCGCGGACAGCCCGGCCACGATCCCCTCGCTGTAGTCGGCGGGGGTGGAGGCGACCTTGCGGGTGAGCACCCGCCCATCGGCGGCGATCGCCACCAGATCGGTGAAGGTGCCGCCGATATCGATGCCGATGCGCAGCGTCATGCCGTCGCTCCCCGCCGCGCCGCGCGCAGCGCCGCGGTCGCCGCGAGATCGACCTCGGGCGGATCGCCGCGCGCCACCACGGCGTAGTCGCGCGCCGCACCGGCGATCGTCACCAGCCCGTCGCGCAGGTCCTTGGCCACCGCTTGCGGATCGCGCGCCAGCGGATCGCCGAACCCGCCGCCGCCGGGCAACTGATGGCGGAACACCTCGCCGGCGCGGAAATTCATCGTCAGCTTGGCGTGCAGCACCTGTTCCGCCGGCGTGTCGGGGTTCAGCAGGTTACGCCCGGCCGCGCCCTCCCCGCCGCCGGCCAGCCCGTAGGGCCGGTGCGTCTGGCGGTCGGCGCGCACCTGGAGGATTCCCTCGTCGGCCAGCATCCGCCAGGTGCGCCGCATCGCCGCGCCGCCGCGGAAGCGCCCGGCCCCGCCGGTATCGGGGACGAAGCCGTAGTCCAGCACTTCCAGCGGGTTTTCCGCCTCGATCACCTCCACGCTGAAACTCGCCATGTTGGCGAACATGGTGGTGTTGCCTTCCAACCCGTCAGCCCACGGGCGCGCGCCCCAGGCGCCGGACAGGAAGTCCACATAGATGAAACCCTTGCGGTCGCGGTCGTAGCCACCGACGGTGATGCCGGTGTTGCCGCCGTCGCCGGCGGCGAACACGCGATCGGGGTAAAGCTTCGCCAGCGCGCCGAACGCGCAATCGGTGGCGCGGAAGCCGGTCAACCCGCGCGCCGCGCAAGCCGCCGGCGGCAGCGCGTTCATGATCGTGCCGGCGGGCGCGATCACCGAGATGACGCGGAACACGCCGTCGTTGTTCGGCATGTTCACCGACAGCACCGACTTGGCCGCGGTGAAGCTGGCCGCCACCGTGTAGCTCCAGGTGTTGTTGATCGCGCCCTTCACCTGAGGCGCGCTGCCGGTCCAATCGAACGTCATGCTCTCGCCGTGCTTGCGCACGGTACACACCAGCGGGATCGGCACCCCGGCATCGATCTGGTCGTCGTCGATCCAGTCGGTGAACGTGGCCTCCCCGTCCGGCAGTTCGGCCAGGCAGTGCCGCGTCAGCCGCTCGCTGTAGTCCATCGTTTCGTTCATCAGCGCGCGCACCCCGGCGGCGCCGTGGCGCGCCAGCAGATCGGCCATGCCGCGCGCCGCGATCTCGCAGGCGGCAAGCTGGGAGCGCAGATCGCCGAACACGCGGCCCGGCAGGCGCACGTTCTTGTCGATGATCCGGTGCAAGGTACGGTTCGGCACGCCGCGTTCGTACAATTTCAGCGGCGGAATCCGCAGCCCCTCTGCAAAAATCTCGGTGGAGTCGGAGGCGTTGGAGCCCGGCACGCGCCCGCCCACGTCGGTGTGGTGGCAGATCGTCGCCGCATAGGCGATCACCGTACCCTCGGAAAAGATCGGCCGGAACAGGAAAATGTCCGGCAGGTGCATGCCGCCCTCATACGGGTCGTTCAGCACCAGGATGTCGCCCTCAGCGATGTCGCCATCGAAATACGCAAGCGCCGCCTTCAGCGCCACCGGGATCGAGCACAGATGGCCGGGCAGGCTGAGACCCTGCGCCACCAGCCGCCCCTCCGCGTCGCACAGCGCGGCCGAGTAATCCATGATGTTCTTGAGCACGCCGGAATAGGCGGTGCGGTAGATCGTGAGCACCATCTCGTCGCCGATCGCGGCGACGGCGTTGCGGAACAGCTCGGCGGTGATCGGGTCCATGCACGGGATCGGACCATCAAACGGCGCCGCAGGCAACCGCGCCCTGGGCAACCGCGCCCCTGGGCAACCGCGCCCCTGGGGCAACCGCGCCCTTGCCCGATCGCCCGCGCCCCGATAGGCCGGGGGAAACGGCGAAGGAGACACAAATGGACATGAACGGACAGGCCGCCATCGTCACCGGCGGCGGCTCGGGACTCGGCGCGGCCACCGCCACCGCGCTCGCGGCGGCCGGCGCGCGCGTCGCGGTGCTGGACCGCAACGCCGCCGCGGCGGAGGCCGTGGCCGCGCGGATCGGCGGGTATGCGATCGCCGCCGACGTCACCGACTCCGCCGGCGCCGAGGCCGCGGTGGAATCCGCCGCCGCCGCGATCGGCCCGGCACGCCTGCTGGTGAACTGCGCCGGCATCGGCAACGCCGGGCGCATCGTCGGCCGCGACGGACCGCTGGCGCTGGAGGCGTTCAGCCAGGTGATCGCGGTGAACCTGATCGGCACGTTCAACATGCTGCGCCTGCTGGCCGTGCGCATGGGCACGCTGGAGCCGATGGCGGACGGGGAACGCGGGCTGATCGTCAACACCGCCTCGGTCGCCGCCTACGAAGGCCAGATCGGCCAGGCTGCCTATGCGGCGTCGAAGGCGGGCGTGGTGGGACTCACCCTGCCGGCGGCACGCGAACTGGCGCGGGTCGGCGTGCGGGTGATGACGATCGCGCCGGGGCTGATCGAGACGCCGATGTTCCTCGGCCTGCCGCAGGAGGCACGCCAGAGCCTTGCCGCCTCGGTGCCGTTCCCCGCCAGACTCGGCCGGCCGGAGGAATATGCCGCGCTGGTGCTGCATATCGCCGCCAACCGTTTCCTGAACGGGGAGACGATCCGGCTCGACGGCGCGCTGCGCATGGCGCCGCGGTAGGCTGCGCGCGAGGAGACGGATCAGGACCGCAACGGGAGCGGCCCGCCCCCTGGCGCCCCCCCTGGCACCCCCCCTGGCGCCCCCCCTGGCGCCGGACCGGACGAGGCGCGCAGCACGATCTCGGCCTCGCACTCGAACGCGTCGGACGGCGCACGCCCCTCGATGCGCGCCACCAAGTGCCGGGCCGCGCGCCGGCCCACCTCGTCGCTCAGCACGCGCACGGTGGTGACCGGGATCGGCAGTTCGGCCATGATCTCGATATCGTCGTAGCCGGCGATCGAGAGCGCGCCCGGCACGTCGATCCCGAGCGCCTGGCTCTCCAGCATCGCGCCGACCGCGAGCCAGGCGTTGCCGCAGATCACCGCGGTGGGCGCGGGGGCGGTGGCGACGATGCGGCGGAACAGCTCCCGCCCTTCGCGGATCGTCCAGCGCCCTTCGGCGAAATGTGCCGGTGGGACCGCCAGCGAGTGCTGCGCCAGCGCCGCGCGGATGCCCTCCAGCCGCGCCCGGGCCCGATCGTTGGTCGCGGTCTCCTGCGCGATCACGCCGAAGCGGCGATGGCCGAGCGCGATCAGGTGTTCGGTCAGCCGGAACAGCGCGCGGCGGTTGTCGGGGCCGACGCTGGCGCCCGGATGATCGCGATCAAACACGAAACTGTCGAGCGCCGGCACCGCACGCCGTTCGAGGAACGGGCGCAGCTCCGGATGGTGCAGCGCGCCGACCAGCAGCACCGCATCGACCCCGCGCTCCACCAGCTTGCGCACCTGCTGGTATTCCTGGTCGAGACTGTATTCCGAACAGGCCAGCAGGAGCCTGTAGCCGAGCCGGGTCAGTTCCCCCTGCAACCCCTCGAGCGCGCGGGCGAAGTCGCCATGGGTCAGGGTCGGGAAGACGGCGCCGATCGTGCCGGTGCGGCGGGTCGCCAGCGCGCGGGCGGCGCCGTGCGGCACCCAGCCCAGCCGATCCACGACGGAGGCGATGCGCTCGCGCAGCGCCTCGGACACAAGTTCGGGCGTGTTCATCGCCCGCGAGACGGTCGCGGTGGAGACGCCGGCGACGTGCGCCACCGTACGCAGGCTGGCGCCGGCCGCGACCGCGGGATCAGCCGGCGGCCGGCGTGCCGGCACGATCGAGCTCCGCGCGGGAGAGCGCGAATTGCAGGGCATAGGTTCCGCACGTCACGTTGGCGGCGCCCGCCTGGCGCAACGCCGCTTCGGCCAGAGCCCCCGCGCGCAACGCGACGATCGGTTCGGCGCCGACCGCCTCGATCAGCAGGATCCACGCCGCCGTCGCGTCCGGCCGGCCGCGCAGCCTCGCCTCCACGGTGAGGCCACCGGCCGCCGGACGGCCCCGCAGCAGGTGGACGGCGACGATCCCCGCCTCCGCACGCAGCGCCGGCAGCAGCGCGCCCCGCGCGAAGGCGGCGAATGCCTCCGGCGCTGCGGTTTCCAGTTGGACCGCCTCGATCCAACTGCCTTCGCCGATCCCCTGCGTCGCGACGACGTCGCAGACCGTGCGGGAGGTGTCGGTGAAATGGGCAATCACCCGCTGCGTCCAGGGCGTCGGGTCGTTCAGCCGCGCCTGGTAGGGGGCGGAGGCGAAGACCTCGGCGGTCTCCGCCTCGTAGAAGTTGAAGTATTTCGGATGGCCGTCCTGCGCCACGTAGCGCCGGCCGCGCAGGAAACCCGGCACGCCGACCCGTTCGGGGATGTGTTCGTTGACGTGCCAGGCGACGAAATCCGCCTCCCACCCCGGCGCGATTCCGTTCCAGATGGCGAGCACGCCGGTGCCGAGCAGCGCCATCGCGGTCAGGCCGCCCCGCCGGAGAGTTTCTTCGCCCAGCGCATGATGTGCTCGGACACCGCCACCAGTTCGCCGCGCTGGTTGACCGCCTCCACCTTGGCGACGCTGCGCCCGCGCGCACGGTCCACCTCGGTCACGGTGTAGGTCACGGTGACGGTGTCGCCGAGCGGTACCGGACGCAGGAACCGCAGCTTGTCGTAGCCGGCGGAGACCGGGAAATCGGTCAGCCCCTCCTGGTGGATCACATGCGCGATGCTGAGCGTGGAGGCGGTTGACATGTAACCGACAAGCAATGCCCCGTGCGCGATCCGCCCGCCGAGGTTGGAGCGTTCGCGCATGTACTGGTCGTTGATGTGGGTGTCGCTGAAATCGCCGGTGATGCCGGCGAACAGGGTCACATCCGTCTCGCCCACGGTCTTGGCAAAACGGTAGCTCTGCCCGACTTCGACGAAATCCAGACCCGATCGTGCCATGCAACGCTCCCCTGTCCTGTCCGTCCGGCCGCGGCGCCTTGACAGCGTCCGCCGCCCCGATGGTATGTAAACGGTTACAGACCGGCCGCTCACGCGTCAAGCGCGGCGTCCGGGGCACAGGAGAACGGGATGCAGATCGTCACGGCGATGG
>JAJZVS010000084.1 GCA_021845555.1 Pseudomonadota bacterium | reverse complement strand
GCCATGAAGCTGCGACAGATGCTGCCGGCGCTGGGGCTGCTGCCCGCGCTGCTGGCCGGAGGGGCGGCCAGCGCCGCCACCGCGCCCACCGAGATCAAGGTCGGCACGCTCTATGCGAGTTCCGGCCCCTTCGCCGCGATCTCGATGCCCGTCTATGACGGGATCAAGCTGTGGGTGAAGCAGGTCAATGCCGAGGGCGGCGTGTATGTCGCGCCCTACCACAAGAAGATTCCGGTCAAGCTGGTGGCCTATGACGACCAGAGCAGCACGGCGACCGCGGCGACGCTGTATAACCAGCTGATCACCCAGGATCACGTCGACATCATGCTGGCGGATTCGGGTTCGGTGCTTACCTCGGTGGCGGTGCCGATCGCCAAGGAACACAAGATGTTCCTGTTCGACGTCTCCGGCACCGGCGGCACGTTCTTCACCAAGGACAATCCCTATATCGCGCTGATGGCGATCCCGGTCTCCACCATCTGGCCGAGCGCGATCTCCAACTTCCTCGACGATGTCGGGGTGAAGAACGGCATCAAGACCGCGGCGATCCTTTACGCGACCAACGATTTCACCGGCACCCAGGCGCATTCCCTGGCCGGGTTCCTGGAGAAGTCGGGCAAGATCAAGATCGTGTTCAACCAGGGCGTGCCCACCAGCACCTCCAACTACACGGTGATGATCAACAATATCGCGGCCAAGAAGCCGGACGCGATGATCGAGCTCGGCTTCCCAGGTAACGAGATCGCGTTCCTGCGCAACCTGCAGGATTCGGGCGAGAAGTTCCGCTTCCTGTTCACCGTCTATGGCGGCACCGAGATGGACCTGCTGCTCAAGAATGTCGGCGCCGGCGCGCTGGCGGGCAGCTTCAGCTACATGCCCTCGGCGCTCTATCCGTACAAGGTGAACTACGGCCCGACGCTCGCGCAGTACCGCGCCATGTGGGACAAGGAATATCCCAAGGGGTCGGGCGTGGAGTGGGGTTCGAACGCGGTCTACGGCTATCAGGCCTGCCTGGTGATCGAGCGCGCGCTGGCCACCACCAAGGGGATGGCCCAGATGGACATCCATAATGCGGTGTTCGCGCTGTCCGGCAAGCTGAAGACGCTGGACGGGGCGTTTGAGCTGAACAGCGAGGGCGCGCAGATCGGCGAAATGACGCCGATGGGCCAACTGGTGCGCGGAGGCAAGGACGGGATCAAGATCGTCGCCGTCTATCCGCCCGAGTTCGCCCAGGCAAAGGCGGTGTTCGGCAAGTAGTCGGGCGGCGGCCACGGCGGCTTGCCGGAGCTCTCGGGTTTTGGCACATCACGTCGTGGCCGCCCTTCGGCGGGCGCAGCAACGATAAAGGGGGAGGCATGAACATCCGGGGAGCCCTGGCCGGCCTCGTGCTGGCCGCGTCAACCGTCTTCGGCGCGCGCGCCGCGCCCGCGCCGGCCGAGATCAAGGTCGGCACCCTCTATGCCAGCACCGGCCCGTTCGCCGCCATCTCGATGCCGGCCTATGACGGCATCAAGCTCTGGGTGAAGCAGGCGAACGCCGCCGGCGGGGTCTATGTGAAGCCCTATCACAAGAAGATCCCGCTGAAACTGATCGCCTACGACGACCAGAGCAACACGGCCACCGCGGCGACGCTCTACAACCAGCTGATCACCCAGGATCACGTCGAAATCCTGATCTCCGACTCGGGATCGGTGCTCACCTCGGTCGCGGTGCCGATCGCGCGCGAGCACAAGCAGCTGCTGTTCGATCTGTCCGGCACCGGGGCGCCGTTCTTCAGCAAGGACAATCCCTATATCGTGCTGATGAGCCTGCCGATCTCGACCCTGTGGCCGAAGGCGCAGGCGGATTTCCTCAACGACGTCGGCTGGCGCGCCGGCGTCCGCAAGGTCGCGATTCTGTACGCGACCAACGACTTCACCGGCACCCACGCCAAATCCCTGGCCGGCTACCTGCGCAAGGCGGGCAAGGAGACGATCGTCTACGACCAGGGGGTGCCGACCAACACCACCAATTATTCGGTACTGATCAATAACATCGCCGCCGCGAAGCCGGATGCGGTGATCGAGCTCGGCTATCCCGGCAACGACATCGCCTTTCTGCGCGCGTTGCAGGATTCGGGCGAGAAGTTCCGCTACGTCTTCACCCTGTTCGGCGGGTTCGAGATGCACGCCGTGCTGGGCGGCGCCGGGGCTTCGGCGATGGTCGGTACGTTCACCTATATTCCGGCCGCGCTGTATCCATACAAGGTCAACTACGGCCCGACGGTGGAACAGTTCCACGCCGCCTGGGACAAGGCATATCCGCCCGGCTCCGGCGTCGCCTGGGGCGCGGACGGGCTGATGGGCTACATGAGCGGCCTCGTGATCGAGCGCGCGCTGGCCACCACCCCGGGGATGTCGCAACTTGATCTGCGCCGCGCGGTGTTCGCGCTGTCGGGCAAGCTCGATACGCTTGCCGGTGCGTTCCGCCTGAACCCGGTGGGTGCGCAGATCGGCGAGATGACGCCGATGGGCCAGTTGCGCGCGGACGGCCCGCACGCAGTGCGGCCGGTCGCGGTCTATCCGCCGGCGCTCGCGATGGGCAAGCCGGAGTTTGGCCCGAGGTCCGGCCAGTGACACGGCGCGCCCCGTGCTGATCGGCGCGATCGTCGCCGGCGTGGTGTTCGGCCTCTATTTCACCCTGGTGGGGCTCGGCCTCAACCTGGTGTTCGGGGTCATGCGCATCGTCAACCTGGCGCATGGCGACTTCCTGATGCTGGGGGGCTACGCCGCCTGGTGGCTGCTGTCGGCGTTCGGCATCCATCCGCTGCCGGCGGCGGCGATCGTGCTGGTGGTGTTCATGCTGGCGGGGCTGCCGCTCTATTATCTGGTGGTGCCGCGGCTGCAACGCGCGCGCGATTCCGAGATGCTGTCGCTGATCCTGTTCTTCGGCCTGTCGCAGATGATCGAGGCCGTTACCACGATCGTCGTCGGCACGACGGAACGCTCGCTGCCCGGACGGTTGCTGGGGATCGGACCGATGATCGTGCTGGGCGCGCGGCTGCCCAAGCCCTGGGTGTTCAGCGCCGCGGTCAGCGCGGTCGCGGTGCTCGGGGTCTATCTCTATCTCTATCGCACTCGGCTCGGCACCCTGACGCGCGCGGTGATGGTCTCGCGCGACGAGGCGCTGGCGACGGGGATCGATATCCATCGCGTCTCGGCGATCGCCTTCGGCATCAGCCTGGGGCTCGCCGGCATCGCCGGGGTGTTCGCGCCGTTCATGCTGGGCAGCATCACGCCCAATATCGGCGTCGGGCTGAACATCACCGCCTTCGCGGTGATCGTGGTGGGCACGCTGGGCAATCCGCTCGGCACCGTGGTAGGCGGGATCGTCTATGGCGTATCGTTGATGTTGATGCAGACCTATTTCAGTTCCTGGGCCAACCTGCTGCCCAATCTGCTGCTGATCGCGGTGCTGCTGGCCCGTCCGCAGGGCCTGTACGGCCGGCGGGTGCGTCTTGCGTAAGCGCGGCCTGCTGCCCGATCTGCTGCTGCCGGCGCTGGTCCTGGTGGCATTCGGGGCGGCGCCATTCCTCTATTCGAACGAGCTGATGCTGTTCAACTTCGTCACCTTCCTGGCGCTCGCCCAGGGGTTGAACATCGTCTACGGCTTCACCGGCTACCTGCCGTTCGGCTATGTCGGCTTCTACGGCGCCGGCGCCTACGGGTTCGCGCTGGCGGTGATGCATCTGCATGCCCCGCCGCTGGCGGCGATGGCGGCCGGCGGGGCGGCGGCGCTGGTGCTGGCGGTGGTGCTGCTGCCGCTGCTGCGGCTGTCGGGCGCCTACTTCGCCATCGCCAGCCTGGCCGCGGCGCAGGCGGTGTACGAGGTCGTTTCCAACCCGGCGCTGGAGAACGTGACCAAGGGGCCGTACGGCGTGTCGCTGTCGGGCGTGTTCGCGCCGCGCTTCTCCTATTTCGTCGCGCTCGCGATCCTGGGCGGCGCCTTCGCGCTGGTGGTGTGGCTGCGCAACTCGCGCTTCGGCCTGGCCTTGCAGGCGATCCGCGAAGACCCGGTCAGCGCCGCCTCGGCCGGGGTATCGGTGGTGCGCGGGCGCACCATCGCCTGGCTGCTGTCGGCGCTGGTGGCCGGGCTGGTGGGGGCGGCGTTCGCCTGGCACATCTCGGTGTTCTATCCCGACACCGCCTTCGATCTCGGGGTTTCCATCTTCGCTACCGTGTTCGTGCTGTTCGGCGGCGCCACCACGCTGACCGGACCGTTGCTCGGCGTGCTGATCCTGTATGGCGTCTATAACTGGATCGGCATCACCGTGCCGCAGTATTTCCAGTTCATCTACGGGGCGCTGATCGTGGGGCTGGTGCTGTTCCTGCCCAACGGGCTCGTTTCGCTGCTGACCGCGCGGGGCATCCGTGTCCCCTGAACCGCCGCTGCTGGTCGTGGAAGACCTGGTGAAGCGCTTCGGCGGGTTTCGCGCGCTGGACGGCGTCAGCTTCCATCTGGCGCCGGGGGAGGTGCTGGGGCTGGTCGGGCCCAACGGGTCGGGCAAGACCACCTGCATCAACGTGATCTCCGGCCTCTATCCGCCGGACGGCGGGCGGGTGAGCTACCTGGGCCACTCCATCGGCGGGGTCGCCTCCCACGTCCTGGCGCGGCGCGGCATCAACCGCACGTTCCAGTCCCCGAAGCCGTTCCTGTCGCTGACGGTGCGCGAGAACGTGCTGGTGGCGGCGACCTACGGCAATGCCGGCGTCGCGCCGGATCTGGACGCGCTGCTCGCCTCCGTGGAACTCGACACGCTGGCGGACCGGCCGGCGGGGGAGCTGAACAGCGCGCAGCAGAAGACGCTCGATCTGGCGCGGGCGCTCGCCACCAGCCCGCGCGTGCTGCTGGTCGACGAACTGGCGGCGGGGCTCAATCCGGCCGAGCTCGGGCGGATGGCGGACCGGCTGCGCGCGCTCGCCGCCGGCGGTATGGCGTTGCTGGTGGTGGAACATCTGATGGGCTTCATCGACCGGGTGACCGATCGGGTGGTGGTGATGAACGCCGGGCACGAGTTCTTCGAGGGCACGCTCGCCGCCGCGATCAAGGACCCCGAGGTGATCCGCGTGTTCCTGGGCGGCGCCCATGGCTGACGCCGCCGACGCTCCGTTGTTGCAGGCCGAGGGGATCGAGACCGGCTACGGCAAGGTGCAGGTGCTGTGGGGCGCCGGCGTCGATGTGCGGGCGCGGGAATCGGTCGTGCTGCTGGGGGCCAACGGCGCCGGCAAAACCACACTCTTGAAGGTTCTGGTCGGGCTGCTGCCGTCCTGGCGCGGAACCGTCCGCCTCGGCGGCGAGGACGTGACCGCGCTGCGCACCGACCGGCGGGTGCGCCGGGGCCTTGCTTATATGTCCGAACTCGGTGTGTTCGCCGGTCTGACGATCGACGAGAACCTGCGCATCGGCGGGCAGTTCGTCGAGCGTGCGGCGTTGCGGACCCGGATCGAGGAACTCTACGCGGTGTTCCCCGATCTGGCCGAACGCAAGCGTGCCTCGGCGGGCAGCCTGTCGGGCGGGCAACGCAAGATGCTGGGGATCGCCAAGGCACTCGCCGCCGGCCCGCGCGTGCTGGTGATGGACGAACCCTCCGCCGGGCTGTCGCCGCTGTTCGTGCAGCAGGTGATCGGCGTGCTGGGGCGGTTCCGCGCCCAGGGGCTGGCGATGTTGATCGCCGAGCAGAACGTCGCTTTCCTCGATCTGGCGGACCGGGTGTTCACGCTGGAGGGCGGGCGGATCCGCTTCGAGGGTACGGTCGCGCAACTGCACGCCGACGACGCGCTGCACCGGGCGTATTTCGGGCTGGCGTAACGGATCGCACGAAGAGAAGGGGGCCGGATGGTCCCGGCCCCCCTGGTCTATGCGTTGGGCGTTCAGGCCGCCTGCACCGCGCCCTGGGCCACCTGCCCGGCGTCATTGGCGATCCGGCCTTCGACCGGCGCGGTGCCGCTGCCGATCGTGATGCGGCGCGGCTTCAGCGCCTCGGGCACCACGCGCTTCAGGCCCACATGCAGCAGGCCATCGCGCAGGTCCGCCCCCTCCACCACGATGTGGTCGGCGAGCACGAAGCGACGTTCGAAGCCGCGGCCGGCAATGCCGCGATACAGCACCTCGCCGGCGCCGGGTTCGGCGGCAAGGCGGCCGGTGACGGTGAGCGTGTTGTCCTTGACCACAAGATCGATGTCCTCGGCCCGGAAGCCGGCGACGGCCATGGTCAGGCGATAGCTTTCCTCGCCGACCTTCTCGATGTTGTAGGGCGGGTAGCCGGACGCCTCGGTGGAGGCGGCGGCGGTGTCCATCAGCCGCGCCATGCGGTCGAAGCCGATCGCGGTGCGCAGCAGCGGGGAGAAATCGTAACGGGTCATGGAAACCTCCTGAACGAGCAAGGTCGAAACGGCGGGCCGCCCGGACGGGCCGGCCCTTGGGTCGATGCGCCGGAACCCCGAGCGGGCATTCCGGACGGCAGTGATCTGGGCAGGGTTTCGGGCGGGTTCAAGAGGGGGAGGGGCCAGACCAAACCGCGCGCCCCGGCCGGTTGCCTCCGGATATGACACGATCCAGCCGTGTGGCTAGGCTGGCCGAAATGCACGGCCGATTCTCCCTGACGAAGCCGCGGCGAAACGGTCGGCGGACCTGCCCGATCGGGGCCGCGTGAGCGACGCCCAGCCTGCCCCCGCCGGGCCGCCGCCCGCGCGCCTGCCGCGCCTCGGTCTCAACGGGCTCAATTTCTTTCTCGCCGCGGCGCAGACCGGGTTCGGCCCGTTCGTGACCGTCTATCTCACCGAGATCGGCTGGACGCAGACCGGCATCGGTTTCGCCCTGACCCTCGGCACCGTCGCGGCGATCGCCACCCAGATGCCGGGCGGGGCGCTGGTGGACGCCCTCCACGGCAAGCGGCTGCTGACCGCGGCGGCGCTGGCGGTCACCGGGCTCAGCGCTGTGATGCTGGCGGCCTGGCCGCGGCCGGGGCCGGGGTTCGTCGCCCAGGTATGGTCCGCGCAGATGGTGCACGCCGCCGCGGCGAGCGTGCTGACGCCGGCGGTCGCCGCGCTGACCCTCGCGCTGTGCGGCCATGCCGGATTCAGCGCCCAGCTTGGCGGCAACGCGCGCTGGGCCTCGCTCGGCAGCGCCGGCGCCGCCGCGCTGCTCGGCGCCTTCGCCACCTGGCAGTCGAACCGCGCGGTCCTGCTGGTCACCGCCGCGCTGGTCGTTCCCGCCCTGGTCGCCCTGGCGGCGATACGATCGGCAGGCGAGGACGCGCCCCAGCCCGCCCCGATCCCGGACCATCCCGCGCTGCTGCCACCCGGCGAGCGCCCCGCACGCCCCTGGCACATCTTCCGCGAGCTGCACCTGCACACCTTCGCCGTCTGCGTGCTGCTGTTCCACCTGGCGAATGCCGCCATGCTGCCGCTCGCGTTGAACGTGCTGGCCGCGCGCGGGGCCGGCAGCGGGTTCATTGTCTCGGCGGCGGTGATCGTGCCGCAGGCGCTGGTCGCCGCGGCCTCTCCCTGGATCGGCCGGGCCGCGCAACGCTACGGCCGCCGCCCACTGCTGCTGGTCGGCTTCGCCGCGCTGCCGCTGCGCGCGCTGGCCTTCGCCACCCTGCCGGGCGGACCAGTCCTGGTCGCGATCGAACTGCTGGATGGCGTCAGCGGCGCCGTGTTCGGCATCATGCTGCCGCTGATCGCCGCCGACCTCACGCGCAACACCGGATATTTCAACCTGGCGATCGGCTCGCTCGGCCTCGCCGTCAGCACCGGCGCAGCCATCAGCACCCTGCTGGCCGGCTGGATCGCCGATACCGCCGGCGCCCCGGCCGCGTTCCTCACCCTCGCCGCCACAGGCGCCGCCGCCGTCGCGCTGCTCGCCATCGCGATGCCGGAAACCCGGCCGCCGGCGGGCGATCGGGCGGGCGGTGGGTGAGGGGGTCGGGGCACTGGAAGCAAGGCCAAGGGGCGCTGCCCCTTGGAACCCCGCCAAGGGCAAGCCCTTGGAACCCTTCAGTTGGCTTCGCCAGGAAGGGGGCGCGACCCGGACCAGCCAAGGTCCGAGTAGCGCCCCCTTCCTGGCGAAGCCGTCCGAGGGGTCCAGGGGACTTGTCCCCTGGTGGGGGGGCCAGGGGGGCAACGCCCCCTTGGCCTTACTCCCCAGCGGCCCCGAACGCCGCCACCCGCCGTGCCGCCAGATGGGCCGCCCGGCGGGTGGTTTCCGTCGTCTCGGCGGCGAGGGCTGCGTCGCGGGTGGCGAGCATGGTGGTCATGTTGGCGGGTGCCGGGCCGCCGGTGACGGTGCGGCGGCGGATGTTTTCGGTCGGGTCGAGTGCGCCGCGCACGGTTTCGGCGGACAGGCCGAGGCTACGGCCGAACAAAACCCGTGCCGCCGCGTCGAGTTCCTGCGTTTCGATCTCGTTTGCCGCCCGTCCGGCGGCGATCGCCCCGGCCACCACGGTGGCGACGATGTTGTGCGCCATACGGAACGACAATCCGGTTTCGCGCACGATCACGTCCGCCAGTTCGGTGGCGGTGCCGTAGCCGGTGGCGGCGAACTTGGCCATGCGTTCGGGAAACACCGTGATGGCGTCGAGCACTTCGGCGGCCAGCGTCAGGATGCGCCGGGTGCGCACCGCCGCCTCGATCGCCGGTTCGTTGAGGGCGGTCACGCCGTCGGAGACGTCGGCGAAGGCGGTGTTCTTGCTGGCGGCCAGCGTTGCGGTCAGCGCGCCGGTGACCATGGCGGCGGTCGCCTTGATGTGTTCCAGCGCCGCCGGGTTCTTCTTCTGCGGCATGATGGAGGACACCGCGCAGTGCTGGTCGCCGAGCTCGATGAAACGGTATTCGTAGGTGCTCCAGGCCTGCAGATCGACCGCCAGGCGCGACAATCCGGTGAGCAGCAGCGCGCAGGCGGCGGTGGCTTCCTGCGCATCGTCGCGCGAGGAGACCGCGTCGTAGGCCACCTCCACCAATCCGGCGAAGCCGAGCGCGTCGGCGGTGAAGAGGCGGTCGAGCGGGAAGGCGGTGGTGGCGAGCGCGCCGGCGCCGAGCGGGCAGCGGTCGGTGCGGTCATAGGCGGCGGACAGCCGGGCGTAGTCGCGCGCGAGCTGGTCGGCGAACGCGAGCAGGTAGTAGCCGAGCGTGATCGGTTGCGCGTGCTGCCAGTGCGTGTAGCCCGGCATCACGGTTTCCGCGTAGCGTCGTGCTTGTGCGAGGGTGACGCGGCGGAGTTCGTTCAGCGCCGCCAGCACCTCGCCGGTCAGGCCGCGCAAGGTCATGCGCCAGGTGGTCACGTGCAGATCGTTGCGGCTGCGCCCGGTGTGCAGCCGCCCGCCCACCTCCGGCCCCAGGACGCGGGTCAGGTGGCGTTCGACGTAGGTGTACATATCTTCCAGCGCGTGATCGACCGCGAGTGCCTCGGGTCCGGCCTGGTGCAGGTCGCGCAGGGCGCGGCGCAAGGCGCGCGCGTCCGTGGCGGCGATGATGCCCTGGCGTTCCAGCATCGTGGCGTGGACCAGGTGGATCCAGATCTCCAGGTCGAACTGGTACTGGAAGGCGCGGGCGAGCGCCGGCTTGTAGTAGCTCTCCACCATCGCGGCGGACGGGGGGCGTTTCACCCGTTCCCGGATCGAGACCTCGGCCATGTTCCCCCCTTTGCGCGGCTCCTGGCGCGGTGCGCGGTCAGCCCGCGCCCATCATCACCCGCACATGCGCCGCCGCGGCGGCCGCGAGTGCCACCAGATCGTAACCGCCCTCCAGCACCGAAACCATCCGCCCGCCGCCGTGGCGCTCCGCCACCGCCAGCAGCGCCGCGGTGATCCAGGCGAAATCTGCGGTTTCCAGCCGCAGTTGCGCCAGCGGGTCGGCCTTGTGGCCGTCGAAGCCGGCGGAGACGAGCAGCAGTTCCGGGGCAAACGCATCGAGCGCCGGCAGGATCGTGCCGGACCAGGCGGCGCGGAACGCCGCGCTGTCGGCGCCGGGGGCCAGCGGCGCGTTCACCACGTTATCGGCCACCCCATGCTCCCACGCTTCCCCGGTGCCCGGATAGCAGGGGCTCTGGTGCGAGGACGCATAGAACAGATCGGCATCCGGTCCGAAGATCGCCTGCGTGCCGTTGCCGTGGTGCACGTCGAAGTCCGCCACCGCGACGCGCCGGATGCCCCAGCGCTCGCGGGCCCACTTGGCTGCAACAGCAACGTTATTGAACAGGCAGAAGCCCCCTGGCCGCGCGGGTTCGGCGTGATGGCCGGGCGGGCGCACGGCGACGAAGGCGGTGCGCGCCCAGCCCGCCATCACCGCATCGACGCCCGCCATCGCGCCGCCCGCCGCATGCAGTGCCGCCTGCGCACTGCCGGCGCTCATGATCGTGTCGGCATCGAGCGCGATCGTCTCCCCCGCTTCCGGGCGGGTCGCCAGGATGGCATCGATATAGCCGGGGGGATGCGCCAGCATCAGCTGTTCGCGCGTCGCCGCCGGGGCCACCTCGCGCAGCAGCGGCGTGAAGGTCTCGTCCTCCAGCGCAGCCAGCACGGCACGCAGGCGGGCGGGGCATTCCGGGTGCCATTCGCCAGGATCGTGTTCGAGGCAGGCGGGGTGGGTGAACAGCGCCGTGCTCACGGTCCGTCTTCCTTCGGCGCGGGATCGGTGGCGCGGCGGCGGATCACGAAGTTGAACACGCCGGCCTCCTCGCTCCAGGCCAGCAGGGCGTGGCCGGTTTCGCGGCAATAGGCCTGGAAGTCCGCCACCGCGGCGCGGTCGGTGGCGAGCACGCGCAGCCGGTCCCCCGGGGCCATCGTGCGCAGGCTGCGGTTGGCCCGCAGCACCGGCAGCGGGCATTTCAAGTCTTTCACGTCCAGCACGGTCTCGCTCATGGGCCCCATCCTCGCGCCGGCAGCGTGACCGGAGCAAGCCCCGCGGAGACGGCTTGAGCCAGCCGCGCGGCGCGCGCATGCTCGGGCGCATGAGCCAGCACCGCATCGGCATCGACCTCGGCGGCACCAAGATCGAGATCGCCGTGCTCGCCCCGGATGGCACCGAGGCGCTGCGCCACCGCGTGCCCACCCCGCCCGGCTACGACGCCACGCTGGCGGCGATCGCCACCCTGGTGCGCGATGCGGAGGCGAAGCTCGGTCTGACCGCCACTGTCGGCATCGGCATTCCCGGCGCAATCAGCCCGGCGACCGGGCTGGTGAAGAACGCCAACTCGATCGCGCTCAACGGGCACGGCTTCGACCGCGACATCAGCGCGAAGCTGGGCCGCGAGGTGCGGGTGGAGAACGACGCGAACTGCTTCGCCCTGTCGGAGGCGACGGATGGCGCCGGCGCCGGGGCGGCGGTGGTGTTCGGCGTGATCCTGGGCACCGGCGTCGGC
>JAJZVS010000083.1 GCA_021845555.1 Pseudomonadota bacterium | reverse complement strand
CGCCGAGACCGACCATGATCGCCCCCGCGGCGAGCAGCAGCAGGCGCCGGCTCACGACGGCGGACCCGGGACTGGGGCGGCCGGCGCTGCAATGTGGTTGCCGCGCCATTCGGCGATCCCGGACCGGAGCCGGTTCATGCGTGCGTCCATGCGTCGTTCCGTTCGCCTCACCCGTAGCGGTATGGCGCGCGACCCGTATTGACGTGGATCAACGTGGCGCGCTGGCCCGGACGGTGCAGCGGCGCGAGGTCCTGCCGTCGATGGCGACGACATGCTCAGGCAGAACCGCCAGGCGCGACCTGCCTGACGGCGGATCCGGGAGGCTGCTCATACGGGCGGCCACACGGTCAGCCGCCCGTCGCGATGACGCCACCCACGCTCAAGAGGAACAGCGCGAACACTTTGCGCAGCGCCTTGCCTGAAACGCGGTTCGCCACCGACACGCCGAACGGGGCCGCGGCCAGCGCCGCGACGGCGGTGGCCGCGGCGGCCGGCAGATAGACGAGCCCGGCCATGCCCCAAGGCGCCGGATGCAGCGGCGGCGGCACGCTCAGGACGTTGCTCGCCGCGCTGGCCAGGGCGATGACCAGCCCGCAAGCGGCGCTGGTGGCCACCGCGCGCACCGGCCGGACGCCGAGACCCACGAGCAGCGGCACCGTGAGCGACCCGCCGCCGATCCCCACCACCGCCGAGATCACGGCGATCGCGAAACCTCCCGGCAGCAGCCAGAGCGAACGCGGCACATGATCGGCCTCGGCGCGCGCGCGGGTCCGGCCGAACACCATCTGCCCGGCGACCAGCACGCAGAATCCGGCGACGACGAGGCGCAGCATGGGGCCGCTCATCAGATGCGCGAGGCGGGACCCGACAACGCTCCCCAGCGCCAGGCCCGGGGCCAGCCGCAGCCAGGTCGGCCCGAGGATGCCGCCCTTGCGCAGATGCGCCACGGTGGCGGAGGCGAAGGTCACCACCATACCGGCCAGCGCGGTCGCGACCGCGACATGGATGACCTGGCTGGGCGGGATGCCCGAGGCCGGCAAGGTAACGCTGAGCGCGGCAACGACCAGCAAGCCGCCACCGACCCCGAGCAGACCGCCCAGGAACCCCGCGGCCGCGCCGGCAAGCAGATAGATCAGGAAATCGAGCGGCAACGGCGGTCCTCGTTCGCAACGGCGGGGGGTTCGACGCGCCCCCGCCCGGATATTCGACCGGCGGGAGCCACTCCGCGCAACCCGACCGCCCGCATCCCGGCGTCAGCGTGCGCTCCCGGCAGTCATACAGCGCGGCCGCCTCGCCGCGCAGGGTCGCTTCCCGTCCGGCAGCCGCCATGCCGATCTTTCGCCCCCCGTCGCTGCACAGTCCAGAGGGGAGTCCCGCACCAACACTGCCTAGGCCGCGCCGCACGCGGCGAACGGCCGGTCGGACGGGCCCGTGGCGCCGAGCCGGCTATGTAGGGCACCCGGACACCCCTTGGCGCCGGCAGCCCGCCCCCCTACCGTCCGGGCCGCAAAGTTCCGGAGGACGCAAACGATGGACCAGGACGAGGCGCTGTTCGACATCATCCGCGCCCAGTTGTTCACCGCCGTGCTCGGCGACGTAATGGACGCCGCCGGCCTTACCCGCCAGTTCCTGCCGCCGGAGATCCGCGCGCTCGACCCGGATACCGTGCTGGTGGGCCGCGCCATGCCGGTGCTGGAGGCCGATTGCAGCGGCGAGGTGATCGCCCACACCGGGGAGCCGCATTCCTTCGGCCTGATGTTCCGCGCGCTGGACGAGCTGCGCGCGGGCGAAGTCTATATCTGCACCGGCGCCTCCCCGCGGTACGCGCTGTGGGGTGGGCTGATGAGCACGCGCGCCCGCGCGCTGGGCGCCGCCGGCGCGGTGCTGGACGGGTTCCACCGCGACACGCGCGAGATCCGCGGCATGGGGTTTCCGGTCTTCTCGTCCGGCGCCTATGCGCAGGACCAGCGGCTGCGCGGGCGGGTGATCGACTTCCGCTGCACGATCGAGTTCCGCAACGGAACGCTGGTCGCGCCGGGCGATGTGATCGTGGGCGATCTCGACGGAGTGCTGGTGATTCCGCGCGCGCACGCCGCCGACATCGTGCGCCAGGCGGTGGCGAAAGTGGCCGGCGAGGAAAGCGTGCGGCAGATGATCCTGGGCGGCCAGGGCGCCGGCGCAGTGTTTTCGCAGACCGGGATCATGTAGCGGACAGTCCTAGTGTCCCGACTCGCAAATACCGTCATCATGCGTCGGGACACTAGCTCTTTGTTTTCAGTGGCCTGCTGGTCCCTGAAATGCGAAGGCATTTCAGGGGCAGGACACTAGGTCGTTACGGAACGACCGGGGCAGGCGCGCCGTAAATCGCGCTGGGCGATGTATTTCGCCCCGAAGGAGCCCATCTGTTCCCTCGAAAAAGGGGACAACAGACATTGGCCGCTGCAACCGTGATCACCATTGCGATGGTGGATGCCGCCTTCGGGGCGACCGCCGCTCAGGCAACGCCGGAAGACGCCGATCCGTTCCACGCGGGCGATTTCGTCGTCTATCCGACGCACGGCGTCGGCAAGGTGGAGCGCGTGGGACCCGAGGAGGTGGCGGGTCACAGGCTCGACCTGATCCATGTTTCCTTCGCCGAGAACCGCATGACGCTGCGGATCCCAGTCGGGCAGGCGCGCGCCTCCGGCCTGCGCCGGATCGCCACCGCGGACGCCCTTGCCGAGGCGATGGAGACCCTCCGGGAGCGTCCGCGGATCAGCCGGATCATGTGGACCAAGCGCGCCCAGGGCTACCTCGCGAAGATCAACTCGGGCGACCTGCGGTCCCTGGCCGAGGTGGTGCGCGATCTGCAAAGCGCCGGGGATGGCTCGGGCACCAGCTTCAGCCAGCGGAACCTGTTCGAACTGGCGATCGACCGGCTCGGGGCGGAGGTAGCGGTCGCTTCCCAGGCCGATAAAGCCGCAACGATCGGCCGGCTGACGGCGCTTTTGCAGCAGACGCGCGAGACGGCGGCGAAGCGGGCCAGCCAGGCAGCCGAGAGCGTTCCCGCGCTTTGACCCGCCCCGCGATTCCCCTGGTAAAGCCGGGGCACCGCTCCTATATAGGCGCCACGGCGCTTTTCCAGCGTGGGCTGTTTGTGCCTTGTTATGCGGCTTTGTCGCATCCGGTGCCCCCAAATTTGAAAAGTATTCCGGTCCACACCCTGTGGGCCGCCGGGTTGCATGGAGAGACGCGATGTCGCAAGGCACGGTCAAATGGTTCAACGCCCAGAAGGGCTTCGGTTTCATTCAGCCGGATGACGGGGCGAAGGATGTGTTCGTCCATATTTCGGCGGTCGAGCGCTCCGGCCTCGGGCAGTTGAATGAAGGCCAGAAGGTCAGCTTCGACCTCGAGCGCGGCCAGCAGGGCAAGACCTCTGCGACCAACCTCAAGGCGGTCTGAACCCGCGATACCGATGCCGCCCTCGGGCGGCATCGGCTGCGACGGAGGATGCCGTGCCCCAGCATAAGTTCAAGGTCGGCC
This sequence comes from Pseudomonadota bacterium, assembly GCA_021845555.1. Taxonomy (GTDB): domain Bacteria; phylum Pseudomonadota; class Alphaproteobacteria; order Acetobacterales; family Acetobacteraceae; genus JAJZVS01. The sequence goes on along the minus strand of JAJZVS010000083.1, from coordinate 7,894 downwards.
AGCCGGTCGAGTTCCTGCCTGGCCCGCGGGATGCCAATGTCCCGCGCGGGCGCTACAAGATCGAGCGCCTGCTGCCGAGCGAGACCCGCGAGCCGCAATATCGCGTGAAACACGCGGTGGACGGCCACGAGCGGGTCGTGCCGGAAGGCCAGTTGGCCGCGCGCACCGGCGTGTTCGGCTAGGCTGGGTGGCCCGCCGGATCGCGGCGGGGCGGCGACCGGCATCGGCTTGCCCGGAGTCAGGTGCGATGCCGGATAGGGAACGATCCAGCCGGAACCGGTCGGAGATGCGCCCTTCATGTTGAAGTACGCAGGAGAAAATGATGGCCTTCAAGCCTAACTACAATCAGCAGCGCGCCGAGCGGAACCGCGCCGCGCAAGCCAAGAAAGAGGCCAAGCAGCGCGAACGCGAGGAAGCGGTCGCGCGACGCAAGGCCGCGCAGAACGCCGCTCCGCCGGCGGATCCCGACGCCCCAGTCCCCAGCCCAGTAGCCAGCCCAGTACCTAGCGAGTCCTGACCGACGCCGGCCGGCCGCACCGCCGGAAGATCCGGCACCCAGGCCGGTCGGCCGCAGGACCCCATAACCCAGGACCGCATCCGATGAAGCGCCGTGCCGAAAGCAGCGTCGTCATGTTCGACGTCACCTACGTCGATGGGACCCAGTCGTCCCGCCGCAAGATCCCGGGCGCCGCGCTGCCCGACCCGAAGGACGAAGCCGCCATCAAGGCGATCATCGAGGCGCAGGATCGTGAGATCGGCCTCGCCTCCGGCCGGCCACGGGGCGTGATCAAGTCCGTGGCCCGCTCGCGGGTCTAGAGCCGCGCGATGATGCCGGGCTGGGAGCGATGGGCCGTCTCGGAACTGCCGCTGCTGGTACTGGCCGCGATCGGGGCGCATCTCGTGAGCTCGGCCGGGCAGACGTTGCTGCACCGTTGGCTCGGCCACCGGCGGTGGGCCGGGCGGTTTTTCCGTAACCATATCGATTTCCACCATGCCTACTACGCCAGGGGCCACCTGACCTCCGCCGTCTATCGGGGTGAGGAGGGCAACAACACGCCGTTCTTCCTGATCCCGGTCCTGCTGGCGGGCAGCGGCCTGTTCTTCCTGTTGCCGCACGAAGTGTTCGCGGCGGCGGCGCTCGGCGGCGCGGCCTCCTTCGCGGCGCATGTCTATTTCGACAAGGTCTATCACGTCAGCGGAACGCCGCTGGAGCGCTTCGCCTGGTTCCGCCGCAAGCAGCAGCTGCACTTCGTGCATCACCTGCACGCCAATACCAATTTCGCGGTGATCGATTTCTTCTGGGACCGGCTGCTGGGAACCTACCGTGCGCCGGACGAAGCCACGCCCGAACGCCCGCCAGCGCCCGCCCGCCGGACCGGGCGCGCGATACTGGTCGCTGCCTTGCGGCGATAGGCCCGCCGCGAGCGGGGACACGGATCTACCCCCCGCCCACCCGCTCCGCCACCGCCCTGAGCCGCGCCCGCGTGCCCGCGTCCGCCTGGCCGGTGACCGCCTCCGCGCGCCAGTGCCGCTGGAACGCGCGCAGCACGCCGGCGAGCGCCGGATCGAGCCCGCCCTCCGGCGCCACCTGATAGCCCACCACCGCCAGCGCCGCGCGCACCGCGCGCAGCCCCGCGGCGTCGCGCACCACGCCGCCGGTGCCAAGGTCCGCCACCCCTTCCGGCCACAGCCCGACGCCGTTCTCGGCGAGACCCCGCCAGTCGAACCTCTCCCCCGGGTCCTGCTTGCGATCGGGCGCCACGTCGCTGTGCGCCACCACGTTGCGCGCCGGGACCGGCCAGCGCGACAGGATCGACAGGCACAGATCGCACACCGAAGCCATCTGCAGGGCCGGAAAATCGCGATAGCCCCACTCGTGGCCCGGATTGACGATCTCGATGCCGATGGACCGGTCGTTCAGCCCGGTGTGGCCGCGCCAGAACGACACGCCGGCGTGCCAGGCGCGGCGGTCCTCGGCCACCAGCCGCAGCACCGTCCCGTCCTCGTCCACGACGTAGTGGGAAGACACGAGCGCCGCCGGGTCGCGCAGCCGCTCGATCGCCTCCGCCGCGCTGCGCATGCCGGTGTAATGCAGCATGATGATATCGATCGACGTGCCGGGCGGGCGTTCGTCGTGGTTCGGGCTGGGAAGCTCGCGGATCACGCCTACAGCCCGCGTTCCCGCTTGATCCGGTCCCAGGCGGCGTTGATTCGCGCCACCTTGTCGCCCGCGCGGGCGATGAACTCGGCCGGCACGCCGCGGCCGGCCAGGCTGTCCGGGTGGTTCTCCCGCATCAACTGCTTCCAGGCGGCGCGCAGCGTGGCATCGTCGGCCGAGCGGGACACGCCGAGCACCTGGTAGGCGTCCGGCTCCCCCGCCTCCGCCATCGGCACGCGCGGGGCGGCGCCACGGGCGCGGTCCCAGGCCGACTGGTCGAGGCCGAAGGCCGCGTGCACCGCCGACAGATAGGCGTGCTCGGCGCGGTTCACCGGCCCGTCGGCGCGGGCGATCGCGAACAGCGAGGCCAGTACTTCCTCCAGCAGGCCGCGGTTGTCGGCGAAGGCCTCGCCCAGTTGCGCGGCGTGCGCCTCGAAGCCGTCCGGCGTGTCGCGTGCCTGGTCGAACAGCCGGCCGATGTCGTGCACCGCTTCGGGCGGGATGCGGAACTGGCGGCGGAAGGCGGCGATTTCCTCGCGCTTCACCGGGCCGTCGCATTTGGCGAGCTTGGCGGCCAGCGCCACCACCGACAGGGCGAACAACTGGTCCCGCCGCCCCATCAGCGCGGCGACGCGGGCGGGGCCGAACAACGGGTCGCCGCCGAACGGCAGGCGCATGTTCGGCACGGCGCCGGAGTCGGCAGCGTGCCCCAGCGCGGCACCCACCATCGCCCCCATCGGCCCGCCTACGGCGAAACCGGCCATGCCGCCGATGATCTTGCCCCAGTAGCCCATGCCTCTGCGCTTACCATGCGCGGCCGCCGCGCCGCAAAGACGCTGCGCCAGGCCACGCGCGAAAACCCCGCGCCGCGTTAACCGTCGGGCAAGGCGGGGCTGCTACCGCACCGGGCACCGCGCCTTCGCACATCATCCGACACACGCGCATCCGCACAGGGAACCCCCGCATGCCGCTGGACAGCACCGCCGCCGCGCCCGTCACCGATGCCGATCCCGCGGGCCACGACCGGGAGGGGCGGCTCGCCTACCTCCGCCTCGACGCCGCCGCCGGGGAGCGCCTGCGCGCGCTGCGGCCCACGCTGCGGGCGGCGCTGCCGGCGGCGGTCGACGCCTTCTACGCGCATATCTCCAAAGTGCCGAAGCTACGGGAAATGCTGGGCGGGGACGCGCGGATCGCGCAGCTGAAGCAGTCCCAGGCGGCGCACTGGTCGGGCCTGTTCGACGGCGATTTCGCTCCCGCCTCGCTCGCCCGCGCCGTCGCCGTGGGCCATGCGCATGAGCGGATCGGTCTCGAACCGCGCTGGTACCTCGGCGGCTATTGCCTGATCGTCGAACAGCTGGCGGCCGTGCTGGCGCGCAAATACGGCGCCAAACCTGGGTTCACCGAGGATCTCGGGGCGGTGCTGCGCGCCGCCTTCCTGGACATGGATCTGGCGATCTCCACCTACGTCACCAGCGGCGAGGCCAACCGCGTAGGCGATGAAATGCGCGCGGTGTCGGACGTGCTGGAGCGCGAATTGCAGACCGCCGCCACCGAAATCACCGTGCAGGCCGAACGCCTGGCGGAAGGCGCCGAGCAGCTCGGCCAGGTGGCGCTGGAAACCCGGGCGATGGCCGATCAGGTGAGCGAGGCGATCGCCGGCACCGTGCGCAACGTCCAGACCGTCGCCAGCGCCACCACCGAGCTCGAGGCGTCCTCGCGCGAGATCGCCTCCCAGGTGGCCCGCGCGTCCGAAAAGACCGCCGCCGCGGTGCGCCAGACCGACCAGACGCAGGAAACGGTGCGCGGCCTGTCCTCCGCCTCCGCCGCGATCGCCGATGTCGTGACGCTGATCCGCCGCATCGCCGGCCAGACCAAGCTGCTGGCGCTGAACGCGACGATCGAGGCGGCGCGCGCCGGGGAGGCGGGCAAGGGCTTCGCGGTGGTCGCCACCGAGGTGAAAAGCCTCGCCCGCCAGACCGAGGACGCGATCGGCAACGTCAGCGCCCAGGCGGGCGCCATCGCCGCCGCCACCGAGGGCGCGGCGCGCATGGTGGGCGGCATCGCGGTCGAGGTCCGCTCGGTCGATCAGATCGCCGGGGAGGTCGCCGCCGGCACCGGCCAGCAGCAGGAAGCGACCGGGGAGATCATGCGCAGCGTCAGCGTCGCGGCCGAGCATACGGAGACGGTCGCCGGCACCGCGCGCGCCCTGCTGGATCAGGCGGTGGCGACGGCGCAGACCGCGAAGCGCTTCCAGACCCTCGCGAAGGGAGTCAGCGGGGGCATGAGCGATCTGCACCGCCGGCTGCTGGTGATCCTGCGCTCGTCGGAGGCCGGGAACCGCCGGCGGGCGCCGCGCGAGCCAGTGGCGCTGGAATTCAGCGTCGCAGCAGGCGATTTCACCGCCCGAGGCAGCACGGCGGACCTGTCCGCCACCGGGGCGCTGCTGATCGCCTCCGCGCCCGAGACGCTGCCCGGCCGGATCGTCACGGTCGAGTTCGCCCGACTGGGACCGATGGCCTGCCAGGTGCGCGCGGTCAGCCCGCTCGGCGTGCATGTGCAGTTCCAGCGCCCCACGGCGGAGCAGTCCGCCGCCATCGCCGCGGTGATCGGGGAAACCCAGGAATTCGACGCGGTCTGGATCGGGCGCGCGCAGGCCGCCGCGGGGGAAGCGTCCCGCCGGCTGGAACAGGCGCTGACGAGCGGGGAAATCACCGAAATCGCCCTGTTCGATGCCGCCTATACGGAGATCGAGGGCAGCGACCCGCCGCAGCACCTGTCGGCGGCGACCGCGCTCTGCGACAAGGTGATGCCCGGCATCATCGACCCGATGAAAGCCGCCGATCCGCTGGTGGCATTCTGCGCGCCCACCGATCGCAACGGCTACATCGGCACCCATAATGCCGATTGCTCGCTGCCGCAGCGGCCGGGCGATCCCGAATGGAATTGCACCCACAGCCGCAACCGGCGGATTTTCGACGATCGCACCGGCATCCTTGCGGCACGCAGCATCAAGCCGGCGCTGGTGCAGACCTACCGGCGCGAACTCGGCCACGGGCAGAGCGTGATGCTGAAGGAGTTCGACGCCCCGATCACCGTGCGCGGGCGGCACTGGGGAGCGATGCGGCTGGCGGTACGGCTGTAGCGGGCACAAGAAAAAGGCCCCGGGGCGACGGCCCCGGAGCCTCCTTCGCGGTCACGCCGCGCGGGCGGTCAGCGGCGGTTGGTGGTTCCCAGGAGCTGCAGCAGCAGCATGAACAGGTTGATGAAGTTCAAATAGAGGCTGAGCGCGTCGTAGACGCTGCGCTTGGCCGCGCCCTCGGTGCCCTCGGCATAGGCGTATTGGACGTAGGTGGCCTTGATCCGCTGGGTGTCGTAGGCGGTGAGCCCGGTGAACACCAGAACGCCGGCCAGGCTGATGACGAACTGCATCCCGGTCGAGTGCAGGAACATGTTCACCACGCTGGCCAGGATCACCCCGATCAGCCCCATCATCAGGAAGCTGCCCCAGCGGCTGAGATCGGCCTTGGTGGTGTAGCCGTAGATGCTCATGGCCGCGAAAGTGGCCGCGGTGATGAAGAACACCCGCACGATTGAGGTGCTGGTGTAGATCAGGAAGATGTTGGTCAGGCTGGCGCCCATCGCGGCGCAGAACAGCCAGTACAGCGCCTGCGCCGTCGTGCGCGACAGCTTGTTCACCCCCAGGCTGAGCACCAGCACGAAGGCGAGCGGCGCGAAGATAGAGATCATCGCCAGCGGGCCGGCGGTGCGCGCCATGCCGAACTGCGTCTGCACCAGCGGGTAGAACAGGTTGAGCGCCGAGGTATGGGCGATCCCGTAGGCGACGATCCCGGTCACCAGCAGGCCGGAGGACATCCAGTTATAGACCCGCAGCAGATACGCCCGCAGCCCCGCGTCGAGCGCGGCGGAGGTGGCGGTGGCGCCGCTGGCGCCGGGGTAGGTCCGGGAGTCGGGACTGAAGGCCATGGGTTCTCTCGATCCTCTCAGGCGGGGAGACCCCGCGCAGGCAGCATAAGCGCCAGGAACATGAGCCGACGGCGCGCCCGGTTCAAGCGGGGCCGGAATGAGACCTCGTTCATTCGTTCCGCAGCCAGGACGCCGGCCGCCCCCGCAGCGCCCGTGCCGTCCCTGTATACCCGAAAACCAGCACCAGCGCGAGCGCGGCGAGCAGGGTCAGCGCCAGCCGTCCCGGCAGGAACGCCCAGCCGGCATGCATCACGAAGCGCAGCACCGCGAAGCTGGCGGCGGTGCCGATCGCCGCCGCGATCGCCCCGCCGGCGAGGCCCAGCACGCCGAATTCCACCAGCCAGGCGGCGCGCAGCTGCCCGCGCGTAGCGCCGAGCGTCTTCAGCACCACCGCCTCGGCGATCCGCCGCCGCTGCCCGGCCGCCACCGCGCCCAGCAGCACGAGGCCGCCCGACAGCACCGCGACCGACCCGGTCGCCGCCACCGCCGCGGCGATCTGGCGCAGCAGCCCGGCCACCTGTTCCAGCACCCCGCGCACCGCGATGCCGGTGACGTTCGGCAACGCCTCGTTCACCCGGCGCAGCAGCCGCCCCTCCGCCGCCGGTGGGACGAACACGGTGGCGATATTGGTGTGCGGCGCCGCCGCCAGCAGGCCGGGGCTCGCCACCATCACGAAGTTCAGCCGCAGCGTCTGCCACTGGACCGCGCGCAGGTTCGCCACCCGAAGATCGATGTCGCGCCCCAGCACGTTCACCCGGATCGTGCCGCCGATCCCCACCCCCCAGCCGCGCGCGATCCGCGCGTCGAGCGAGACCAGTGGCGGCCCGTCATAGGACGCCGCCCACCACCGCCCGGCGACGAGTTTCGTCCCCGCCGGCGGGGTAGCGGCATAGGTCAGGCCGCGATCGCCGCGCAGCGCCCAGCCGGTGCCTGGGCGCGGATGCACCTGCCCCGCCGGCACGCCGTTCACCGCGACGATCCGCGCCCGCAGCATCGGCACCGTCGCCAACCCTCGCGCGCCCGGCGTCTGCCCGACCAGCGCAGCGAACCGGGCGAGCTGGTCGTCCTGGATATCGATGAAGAAGAAGCTCGGCGCCGTCTCCGGCAGCGATTGCAGCACCTGGCGGCGGACATTGCCCTCGATCAGCGACACCGCGGCCAGGGCGGCGAGGCCGAGACCGATCGAGGCCAGCATCAGCGCCGTCTGCGCGCCGGGCCGATACAGCGCCGCCAGCCCAAGCCGGACGGACACCGCGCCCGGGCGCGGCAGGGCACGGACCAGCGCTACCAACCCCCAGGCGGCGAGGCGGAACAGCGCGAGGCTGGCCAGCGCGGCGGCGCAGAACCACAGCGCCAACCCCCGGTTTGCCGCCGTCGCCACCACCAGGGCGGTCAGGGCGAGTGCGAGGCAGGCGGTGGCCCCCAACACGACGCCGCCCGGCCAGGCGGTTGCCGGCCCGCCCTCCCCGATCGCCGCCGACCGGAACAGCATCGCGCCGGGGATGCGCGCCGCCCGGCCGAGCGGGACCAGCGCGAAGCTCGCCGCCGTCAGCGCGCCGAACAGCGCCGCCAGCCCGAGCGGCAGCGGATAGATCCCGGCCAACGGCGCCACCGGCAGCAGCCCGTCCAGCCACGGCCGCGCCAGCACCGGCAGCGCCGCCCCTGCCACGAGGCCGAGCAGGATGCCGCCGCTCGCCAGCACCGCCACCTGGATCAGGCAGACCGCGAACACCAGCTGCGCCGAGGCGCCGA
>JAJZVS010000082.1 GCA_021845555.1 Pseudomonadota bacterium | reverse complement strand
GCTGCCGGCGCCACTGCTCGCTGGCCTGGTGGTGGCCGCTTTCACTGCCGTTGCGATCGTCGGAGTGCGGGAGAGCGTCGGCCTCGCCGCCGTAATGGCGGTCGTCGAGATTGCGGGGCTGCTCGCAGCGACGGTCGCGGGGCTGCTGGCCGCGCCCCGGCTCCGTCTCACCGGGCTGGTCCCGACTGACCTCGCCGGCTGGCAGGGCGCGCTGGCCGGGGCGTTCATCGCCTTCTTCGCCTTCATCGGCTTCGAGACGCTGGCGAACCTGGCAGAAGAAACGCGCGACCCGCGGCGCACCGTCCCGCGCGGCATCCTCGGCGCAGTCGCCTTGAGCGTCGTGCTCTATGTCGCGGTCGCCTCGGCCGCGGTGCTCGCCGGCCGCACGGAGGAGACCCCGCTGCTGGGTCTGTTTTCGGGGACGCACGCCACCATCTTCGCGCTCGTCGGGGTCATCGCGGTCGGCAATGGCGTGCTGGTGCAGATCGTGATGCTCGCGCGGCTGTTCTACGGCATGGGGCGCGACGGGCAGTTGCCCGCGCTGTTCGCCCTGGTGCACCCGCGCACGCACACGCCGGCCGCGGCGACGCTGCTGGCCGGGGCGATCGTGCTGGTGACCGCCGTGGCGATCCCGTTCGGCCACCTGCTGGTGGTGACCAACGCCGTCACGCTCGGCGTGTTCGTGCTGGTGGATCTGGCGCTGTGGCGCGCCAAGCGCCGCGAACCGGCCCCGCCCGACGCGTTTACGGTGCCCGCCTGGGTGCCGCCGCTGGCCGCGCTGCTCGCCGTGGCGCTGCTGGCGGCGGAAGCCTTGGTGCAGGCGGGATAGATCAGAACAGCCAGCGGACCCCGAGCGTGCCGGGCGCCAGGATCCCGCTCGCCCAGACCAGGGCGGACGCGACGTTGGCGAGCTGGAACCGCCCGGCCGGCATCGCGCAGATCCCCGCCACCAGCGGCACGGCAGAGCGCAGCGGGCCGAAGAACCGGCCGAGGAACACGCCGGCGGCGCCCCATTTCCGGAAGAACGCCTCGCCCTTGGGCAGGAGTTCCGGGCTCCGCGACAACGGCCACATCCGCGCGATTTCGTGATGGTAATGATAGCCGAGCCAGTAGGAGACCGTATCGCCCAGGATGGCGCCCAGCGCCGCGGCGGCCCAGATCGGCCAGAACGCGATCCCGCTGGCGCCGATCACCCCGCCGAGGCCGAACAGGATCGCGGTCGCCGGCAGCAGCAGCGAGACGAAGGCGAGCGACTCGCCGAACGCGAGGCCGAACACGATCGGCGGCGCCCAGGCCTGATGCGTCCCGATGAAGGCCAGGATCAGGTGATAGAGGTTGTTGATGGCCCTCTCCCGCGGCGGCCCGCGGGACCCGCCGCCGCCGGCCCGCGCGCGATCAACCCAGCCGGTCGAGCACCGATTCGATCTGCCGCGTGACCTCGTCGATCTCGGCCATGCCATCGACGCTGAAGAACCGCCCCTGCGCCTGGTAGTGCGGCAGGATGGGCGCGGTCTGGCGGTGATAGGCGTCGAGCCGCGCGGCCACGGTTTCCCGGTTGTCGTCGGCCCGGCGCACGAACTCCCGCCCGCCGCAGGCATCGCAAACGCCGGGGACGCGGGTCGGCTGGAACCGGTCGTGGTAGCCGGCACCACAGGATTTGCAGGTGAAGCGGCCGGCAACCCGTTCGACCAGGGCGGCGTCATCCACCTGGAGTTCGATCACCGCGTCCAGCTTCAGGCGCTTTTCCGCCAGCAGCCGATCGAGCGCCTCGGCCTGCGGCACGGTGCGCGGGAAGCCGTCCAGGATGAAGCCCTTGGCGCAATCCGGCCGATCGATCCGCGCGCCCAGCATGCGGATGATGATGTCGTCGGAGACGAGCGCGCCGGATTCCATCACCGCCTTCGCCTCCCGCCCGACCGGGCTGCCGGCGGCCACTTCGGCGCGCAGCATGTCCCCGGTGCTGATCTGGGCGATCCCGTAGCGGTCTTGCAAACGCTTGGCCTGGGTACCCTTGCCCGCGCCGGGCGGACCGAGAAGGATCAGGTTCATCGGCAGCCCCTTGCTATCTGCGTCCCTTGGCCCGGCTCTTGCGGATCAGACCTTCGTACTGGTGCGCGAGCAGGTGGGATTGGATCTGCGTCACCGTGTCCATCATCACCGACACGACGATCAGGATCGACGTGCCGCCGAAATAGAACGGCAGGCCGTAGTCGGTGATCAGAATCTGCGGCAGCAGGCAGACCGCGACCAGATAGATGCCGCCCAGCACGGTCAGGCGGGAAAGCACCGTATCGAAATAGTCGGCCGTGGCGCTGCCGGGGCGGATACCCGGCACGAAGCCGCCGTATTTCTTCAGGTTGTCCGCTGTCTCCTCCGGGTTGAACACCACGGCGGTATAGAAGAAGGAGAAGAACAGGATCATGCCGGCGTAGATGACCATATAGAGCAGCGTGCCCGGCCCGAGCGCGGCGGAGATCCGCTGCAGCCAGCCGCCGGTATTGCCGGAAAAGCCGGCGATCGTGGCGGGGATCAGCAGGATCGAACTGGCGAAAATCGGCGGGATCACGCCCGAGGTGTTGATCTTGAGCGGCATGTGCGTCGAATCGCCGCCGAACATGCGGTTGCCGACCTGTCGCTTCGGGTATTGCACTGGCACCCGGCGATAGGCGCGCTCCATGAAGACGATGAAGCCGATCACCACTACGGCGAGGATGAAGAAGCCGATGATGAACACGGTGGACAGCGCGCCGGTGTGGCCGAGTTCCAGCAGCGAGGCGAGCGCGCCGGGCAGGTTGGCGACGATGCCGGACATGATGATGAGGCTGGTGCCGTTGCCGACGCCGCGCGCGGTGATCTGCTCGCCGAGCCACATCAGGAACATGGTGCCGCCGGTCATGGTCACGACCGCGGTGAACAGGAAGCCGAAGCCGGGATGCACCACTGCCTGGCCCGCCGCGCCATGCATGGATTCCAGCCCGAGCGAGATGCCGTAGGACTGCACCAGCGCGATCAGCACGGTGACATAGCGGGTGTACTGATTGAGCTTGACCCGCCCCTGCTCGCCTTCCTTCTTCAGCGTCTCCAGCGACGGAATCGCGGCGGTCATCAGCTGGATGATGATGCTGGCGCTGATGTAGGGCATGATGGTCAGCGCGAACACCGTCATGCGCCCGAGCGCGCCGCCGGTGAACATGTCGAACATGCCGAGGATGCCGCCGCCGTTCTGGTGCAGCATCTGCGCCATCACCGCGGCATCGACGCCCGGCACCGGGATGTAGGTGCCGAGACGGTAGATGATCAGCGCCCCCAGGGTGAACCAGATGCGCTGCTTGAGCTCGGTGGCCTTGGACAGGACGCCGAGATTCAGGTTTGCCGCGAGCTGTTCGGCCGCTGAGGCCATTGCGTTGGATCCATGAAGAAAAAACGGCGCCCGCGGGACATTCCAGGGCGCCGTCGCCAGGCCGTGTTTACCGGGTCCGCGGACCGGCTGGCAAGCGCGCCGCCGGTCCTTGCGTCACCTCGCGGGTCAGGCGGCGGCCGCCGGAGCCGATTTGGGTGGCACCGTGGTGGTGACGGTGCCGCCCGCTGCCTCCACCGCCGCCACCGCCGCGGCGGACGCGCCGGAGAGGGTGATCCGCAGCGCGCGGGTGAGCGTGCCGTTGGCCAGCAGGCGCACACCGGCCACCTTGGTGCCGACGCGCACCAGGCCGGCCGCGCGCAGGCTGTCCTCGGTGATCTCCTGCGCGGCGTCGAGCTTGCCGGCCTCGATCGCCGCCTCCAGCGTGCCCAGGTTGATCGGGGCGTATTCCTTACGGAACAGATTGTGGAAGCCGCGCTTCGGCAGGCGGCGGTAGATGGGCATCTGCCCGCCTTCGAAGCCGTTGATCGCCACGCCGGCGCGCGCCTTCTGACCCTTCACGCCCTTGCCGGACGTCTTGCCCTTGCCCGAGCCGATCCCGCGCCCGAGGCGCTTCGACTTCAGGCGCGCGCCCGGATTGTCGCGCAGTTCGTTGAGGTTCATGTCAGGACAGCTCCTCAACCTTGATCAGGTGGGCGACCGCGCGGATCATGCCGCGGACCGACGGGGTGTCTTCAAGCTCGCGCGTGCGGCGGATCTTGTTGAGGCCGAGGCCGATCAGCGTCCCCTCCTGGCCCGGCTTGCGCCCGAGCACGGAGGCGATCTGCGTCACCCGGACGCGCTTGGTGGTGTCAGCCATTGGCCGGTGCCTCCGCCTCGGCAACCGGGCCGACGTCGCGGCGCGGACCGAACAGTTCCGCCACCTTCTTGCCGCGGCGGTTGGCCACCGAGCGCGGGCTGGCGCAGCGTTCGAACGCGGCGAAGGCCGCCTTCACCATGTTATGCGGATTGCGGCTGCCGAGCGACTTGGCCACCACATCGCCCATGCCGAGCGTCTCGAACACCGCGCGCAGCGGGCCGCCGGCGATGATGCCGGTGCCGGCGCTGGCCGAGCGCAGGATCACCGCGCCGGCGCCGAAGCGACCTTCCACATCGTGGTGCAGCGTGCGGCCTTCCTTCATCGGCACCCGGATCATGGTGCGCTTGGCGCGTTCGGTGGCTTTGCGGATCGCCTCCGGCACCTCGCGCGCCTTGCCGGCGCCGTAGCCGACGCGGCCCTTGCGGTCGCCCACCACCACCAGCGCGGCGAAGGCGAAGCGGCGTCCGCCCTTCACCACCTTGGCGACGCGGTTGATGGTCACCAGCTTGTCGATGATGCCGTCGTCGGGCTCGCGGTCGGCTTCCCGATCGCGCCGACGCCCACCGTCCCTCGGTTCACGTGCCATCTGTCGATTTCCTCAAAACGCCAGCCCGCCTTCGCGGGCAGCTTCGGCCAGCGCCTTGACGCGGCCGTGATAGAGATACGCGCCGCGGTCGAACACCACCTGGGTGACGCCGGCGGCGAGCGCCCGTTCGGCGACCAGCTTGCCGACCGCCGTGGCGGCGTCCTTGTCGGCGCCGGTCCGCAGCCCCTCGCGCAGGGTCTTGTCGAGCGAGGAGGCAGCGGCCACCGTGCGGCCCTGCAGGTCGTCGATCACCTGGGCGTAGATGTGCTTGCCCGACCGGAACACCGACAGCCGTGGGCGGCCGTTGCTCTTTTGCCGCAACGAGAAGCGCAGGCGCGCGCGCCGGCGATCCCTGAGATCCTGTACCGCGCTCATGTTACTTCTTCTTGCCTTCCTTGCGCCGGATGGTCTCGTCGGTGTAGCGGACGCCCTTGCCCTTGTAGGGTTCGGGGCCGCGGAACCCGCGGATCTCGGCCGCCACCTGGCCGACCAGCCGCTTGTCCACGCCTTCCACTTTCACCGCCGTCGGCCGCTCGCAGGTGATCTTGATCCCGGGCGGGATCTGATAGACCACGTCGTGCGAGTAGCCGAGATTGAGCACGAGCGAACCGCCCTGCACCGCGGCGCGATAGCCGGTGCCGGTGATCTCCATCGACTTGGTGAATCCGGTGGAGACGCCCTTCACCATGTTCGCCGCATTGGCGCGCGTGGTGCCCCACATCATCCGCGCCCGCCGGTCCGGCGTGCGCGGCGCGACGGTCAGGTGGTTGCCCTCGATCGTCGCTTCCACCTGATCGGTGAGCGTGAGTGTGAGTTCGCCGAGCTTGCCCTTGGCGGTCAGACGGTTGCCGACCACCGCGAGCTGGACGCCCGCGGGGATCTCGACCGGGTATTTGCCGACGCGTGACATCGCGGCTTCCCTCAGAACACGCGGCAGAGGACTTCGCCGCCAACATTGGCAGCGCGGGCCTCGGCATCGCTCATCACGCCGCGAGGCGTGGACAGGATGGACACGCCGAGGCCGGCATAGACCCGCGGCAGTTCCTTGATCTTCGAATAGACGCGCCGGCCCGGCTTGGAGACCCGGTGGATCTCCTTGATGACCGGCTCGCCCTCGTTGTACTTCAGCTCGATGCGCAATTGCGCCACGCCGGGGCGCAGCTCCTCGGCGGAGAAGCCGCGGATGTAGCCCTCGCGCTTCAGGACATCGAGCACGTGCGCCCGGAACTGCGACGCCGGCGCCACGCAGGAGCTGTGGCGCGCATGCTGCGCATTGCGGATGCGGGTGAGCATGTCACCCAGCGGATCGGAAAGCGACATCTTGCGCCCCTTACCAGCTCGCCTTGACCATGCCGGGGATCTGCCCGGCCGAGGCCAGGTCCCGCAGCACGATGCGGCTGAGCTTGAACTTGCGGTAGTTCCCGCGCGAGCGGCCGGTCAGCGCGCAGCGCAGCCGCACCCGCACCGCCGAACCGTTGCGCGGCAGTTGCGCCAGCTTGAGCGAGGCGTTGAAACGGTCTTCCACCGGCAGCGAACGATCCATCAGGATCGCCTTCAGCGCCGCGCGCTTGCCCTTGTCGCGCGCCGCCATGCGAGCCCGGTTGTTGTTGCGGTTGACCTGCGAGGTCTTGGCCATGCTCTATCCTTGTCTCCGGAACCTGTCAGGGGGACCCTGGCGGTTTTCCAAACTCAATTTGCGAACGGAAGATCGAACGCCTTCAGCAGCGCCTTGGCTTCCGCATCCGTGCCGGCCGTGGTGACGAACACGATATCCATGCCGCGCACCGCATCCACCCGATCGTAGTTGATCTCGGGGAACACGATCTGCTCCTTCAGCCCCATGGCGAAGTTGCCGCGGCCATCGAACCCCTTGCCCTGGATGCCGCGGAAATCGCGCACCCGCGGCAGGGCGATGGTGATCAGCCGGTCGATGAACTCGTACATCCGCGCCTTGCGCAGCGTGACCTTGCAGCCGATCGGCAGACCCTTGCGGATCTTGAACCCGGCGATCGCCTTCTTCGCGACCGTCTTCACCGGCTTCTGCCCGCTGATCGCCGCCAGCTCGGCCACCGCCGCGTCCAGCGTCTTCTGGTCGTTGGTGGCTTCACCGACGCCCATGTTGATGACGATCTTCTCGAGCTTCGGCACCTGCATCGGGTTCGTGTAGCCGAACTCGGCGGTCAGCTTGCCGCGCACCTCGTCCAGGTAGCGCCGCTGCATCCGCGGCATCTCGACGGGCGAGGCCGCGGGCTGCTCGGCGCCGACCGGAATCGGGGCCGGACGCTCGCGGACGATCTTGCCGGGAGGCGCACCCGCGCCGCCCTTGCCGGACGCGCTCCGGCCGCCCGCGCCGCCCTTGGCCGCGCCGCCCTTGCCGGCCGCGCCACCCTTGCCGGGGGGACGCGCGCCGCCCTTGGGGGCGCCGCCCTTCTTGGAAGGTGTCTTCGTTCCGCTCATCTCAACCCTCGATCACCTGGCCGGTGGCCTTGGCCACCCGCACCTTCCGGCCGCCTTCGAGCACGCGGAATGCCACCTTCGTCGGCTGCTCGCTTTTCGGGTCGATCAGCTTCAGGTTGGACAGGTGGATCGTCGCCTCCTGGCTCACGATGCCGCCTGGCTGGCCCACGCCCTGAGGCTTCACGTGCTTGCGCGCCATGTTCACGCCGGCCACGGTCGCCCGCTCGGCCTTCGGGAACACCCGCAGCACTTCGCCCCGGATCCCCTTGCTCGCCCCGGTGATCACCACCACCGTATCGCCCTTGCGAATGCGCGCGGCCATCAGATCACCTCCGGCGCCAACGAAATAATCTTCATGAACTTCCGTCCGCGCAGCTCGCGCACCACCGGGCCGAAGATGCGGGTCCCGATCGGCTCCTGCTGCTTGTTGATCAGCACCGCGGCATTGCGGTCGAAGCGGATCGCGCTGCCGTCCTGCCGGCGCACCGGGAAAGAGGTGCGCACGATCACCGCCTGGTGCACGTCGCCCTTCTTCACCTTGCCGCGCGGGATCGCCTCCTTCACCGAGACCACGATCACATCGCCCACGCTCGCGGTGCGCCGGCGGGTCCCGCCGAGCACCTTGATGCACTGCACGCGGCGCGCGCCGGAATTGTCGGCCACGTCCAGATTGGTCTCGACCGAAATCATGCGTTGACTCCTTCAGCCGGAGCGGACGCGGCGGCGGCGCCGGGGCCCCACAGGACGGCGCCGTTGCGCTCGATGACCTGCCAGGTCTTGCGCTTGCTGATCGGGCGGCATTCCTCGATCCGCACAACGTCGCCCACCTTGCACAGGTTGGCCTCGTCATGCGCGGCGTATTTCTTCGAGCGCCGGATGAACTTCTTGTACAGCGGATGCATGACGCGACGATCGACAAGGACCGTCACGGTCTTGTCCATCTTGTCGCTGGTCACCCGGCCGGTGAGCACGCGCCTCGGCATGTTCGTCGCTACCTCTTCAAGTCCGCGTGGCGGCGGTTGCCCGCTCGCCACGGGTCCGCTCGCCCATGATCGTCTTTACCCGCGCGATCTCGCGCCGCACCGTGCGGATCCGCGCGGTGCCCTCGGCCTGGCCGGTGGCACGCTGGAAGCGCAGGTTGAACTGCTCCTTGCGCAGGTCGAGCACCATCTGGTTCAGCTCGTCCGGCGTTTTCGTCCGGACATCGGACGGCTTGGCCTCGGGGTTCTTCGCCATCACGCGTCTCCCATCCGCTGCACGATCCGGGTGCGGATCGGCAATTTCGCGGCACCGAGCGTCAATGCGTCGCGCGCGATGTCCGCCGCCACGCCGTCGAGCTCGAACATGATCCGGCCCGGCGCCACGCGCGCCACCCAGAACTCCGGCGCGCCCTTGCCGGAGCCCATGCGGACTTCGGCCGGCTTCTGCGAGACCGGCACGTCCGGGAAGATGCGGATCCACACCCGCCCGGTGCGCTTCATCGCGCGGGTGATGGCGCGCCGCGCCGCCTCGATCTGCCGCGCGGTGATCCGTTCGGGTTCCAGCGCCTTCAGGCCGAAGGTGCCGAAATTGAGCTGGGTCCCGCCCTTGGCGTTGCCGTGGATACGGCCTTTGTGCGCCTTGCGGAACTTGGTGCGCTTGGGTTGAAGCATCTGTGCCTACCGAACCATCTACCGTTGCGGCGCCTGCTCGGCGGCCCGACGGTCCTGCGCCATCGGGTCGTGCGCCAGAATCTCGCCCTTGAAGATCCAGACTTTCACGCCGCAGGTGCCGTAGGTCGTCTTCGCCGTGGCCTGCCCGTAGTCGATATCCGCGCGCAGCGTGTGCAGCGGAACCCGACCCTCGCGATACCATTCCACCCGCGCGATCTCCGCGCCGCCCAGACGGCCGCCGCAGTTGATCCGGATGCCCTGCGCGCCGAGCCGCATCGCCGACTGCACCGCCCGCTTCATCGCCCGGCGGAATGCCACCCGGCGCTCCAGCTGCTGGGCGATGTTTTCCGCGACCAGCACCGCGTCGATCTCCGGCTTGCGGATCTCGACGATGTTCAGAGTGACCTCGGACTTCGCCATCTTGCCGAGGGTCTTCTTCAACACCTCGATGTCCTGGCCCTTCTTGCCGATCACCACGCCGGGCCGCGCCGCATGGATGGTCACGCGGGGCTTCTTCGCCGGGCGCTCGATCACCACCCGGGATACCCCGGCGCCGCGCAGCTTCTCGCGCAGATGAGTGCGCAGCTTCAGGTCTTCGTGCAGCAACGTCGCGTAGTCGGCCCCGGCGTACCAGCGCGAGTCCCAGGTGCGGTTGATGCCGAGCCGGAGCCCGATCGGATTGACCTTGTGGCCCATTACGCGGCCTCCTGCCCGGACGAGGCCGGCGCTTCTTCTTGCGCGCGCTCCGCCACCACGATCTTCAGATTGCTGAACCACTTCTCCACGCGGGAGGCCCGGCCACGACCACGCGCCTGGAACCGGCGCATCACGATCGCGCGGCCGACCTCGGCGCGGCTCACCACCAGCCGATCGACATCGAGCTGATGGTTGTTTTCCGCGTTGGCGATCGCGCTTTCCAGCGCCTTCTTCACCGCGCCGGCGATGCGGCGCTTGCTGAACGCGAGCGTCGCCACCGCCTGCTGTGCCGGCAGGTTGCGGATCATGCCCGCCACCAGATTGAGCTTGCGCGGGGAAACCCGCAGGTTGCTCACGATTGCCTGCGCCTCGGTGTCGGCCAGGCCGCGCGGATGATTGGGCTTGCTCATGTCAGCCGCGCTTCGCCTTCTTGTCGCCGGTGTGGCCGGTGAACGTACGGGTGGGCGAGAACTCGCCGAACTTGTGGCCCACCATGTTCTCGTTCACCTGCACCGGCAGGAACTTGTGACCGTTGTAGACGCCGAACGTCAGCCCCACGAACTGCGGCAGAATGGTCGAGCGCCGCGACCAGATGCGGATGATCTCGTTGCGGCCCGACGTGCGGGCCGTCTCGGCCTTGCTCAGAAGATACCCGTCCACGAACGGGCCCTTCCATACGGAGCGTGTCATCTTGCGTGCCCCTCGAACTACTTGCCGACTTTACGGCGGCGGATGATCAGGCCGTCCGTGCGCTTGTTGGCGCGCGTCTTGGCCCCCTTGGTCGGCTTGCCCCAGGGCGTAACCGGATGCCGGCCGCCGGAGCTACGCCCCTCGCCGCCGCCGTGCGGGTGATCGACAGGGTTCATCACCACGCCGCGATTGTGCGGCCGGCGACCCAGCCAGCGCGACCGGCCCGCCTTGCCGATCTTCTGGTTCATGTTGTCCGGATTGGACACCGCGCCGATCGAGGCCATGCACTCGGCCCGCACCAGGCGCAGTTCCCCGGACATCAGCTTGATCTGCGCGTAGCCGGAGTCCTTGCCGACCAGCTGCGCGTAGGTCCCGGCGGAACGGGCGATCTTGCCGCCGGCGCCGACCTTCATCTCGATATTGTGGACGATCGTGCCGACCGGGATCGCCGCCAGCGGCATCGCGTTGCCCGGCTTGATGTCGGCCCGCGCCCCGGCCACCACCTGATCGCCCACGCGGAGCCGCTGCGGCGCCAGAATATAGGCCAGCTCGCCGTCGGCATACTTCACCAGCGCGATGAAGGCGGTCCGGTTGGGATCGTATTCCAGCCGCTGCACTGTGGCCGGCACGTCGAACTTGCGACGGCGGAAGTCCACCAGGCGATAGGCCTGCTTGTG
Organism: Pseudomonadota bacterium; assembly: GCA_021845555.1. Lineage (GTDB taxonomy): Bacteria > Pseudomonadota > Alphaproteobacteria > Acetobacterales > Acetobacteraceae > JAJZVS01. The sequence goes on along the minus strand of JAJZVS010000082.1, from coordinate 489 downwards.
CCCGCCGCCGCGGAAGCGGCTGGTGATACGGCCGTGGTTGTTGCGCCCGCCGGTTCCGGTCTTGCCTTCGGTCAGCCCCTTGATGGGCTTGCCCTTCCACAGCTCGGAGCGGTCGATCAGAACAGTCCCGCGCAGGCTGGCCGTGACCGGATTGAAATTTTTCATCGGCATGATTCAGGTCTCACGCAAGCACGGTGGTGAAATCGATCTGCTGGCCGACGGCGAGCGTCACCATCGCCTTCTTCACGTCCGAGCGCACGCCGGGGCGGCCCTTGAAGCGCTTGGTCTTGCCCTTCTGCACCAGCGTGCTCACGCCGCGCACCTGGACACCGAACAGCGCCTCGACCGCGGCCTTGATCTCCGGCTTCTTCGCGTCCAGCGCCACGCGGAACACGTACTGGCCGTGCTCGGACAGCATGGTCGCCTTTTCGGTGATCACCGGGTTGCGGATGATCTGGTACATCGCCTCGCGCGACAGCACCGGACGAC
>JAJZVS010000081.1 GCA_021845555.1 Pseudomonadota bacterium | reverse complement strand
AGGCCATCACCAGCCGACGCGCGTCGGGGAACAGCGAAGCCACTTCCTCGGTGATGCGCTCCACCCCCGGCCCCACCGCGGTTAGGCTGTGCGCCGCGCCGCATGCCGGGCAGTTGGGCGGGATCGGCACGGTATGGCCGCAATGGTGGCATTGCAGGATCCGGCGCGCACGGTGCTCCACCAGCCAGGCGGTGCAGTGCGGGCAGGCCATGCGATGCCCGCAAGCGCGGCACAGGGTCAGCGGCGCGTAGCCGCGGCGGTTGAGGAACAGCATCGCCTGCTCCCCGCGCGCCAGCGTCGCGCGGATCGCCGCGACCAGCGGCGGGGACAGGAACCGGCCGCGCTCGGGCGGGGTTTCGCGCAGGTCGATCGCCGCCACCGCCGGCAGCAGCGCGCCGCCGTGCCGGTGCGGCAGGGTCAGCCGCGCGTAGCGGCCGGCTTCCACGTTGGCCACCGTCTCCAGGCTCGGCGTGGCGGAGACCAGCACGGCGGGCGCGGCTTCGAGCCGCGCGCGCACCACCGCCATGTCGCGGGCGTGATAGATCACGCCGTCTTCCTGCTTGAACGCGGTCTCGTGCTCCTCATCGACCACGATCAGCCCGAGGTCGGGGAACGGCAGGAACAGCGCGGACCGCGCCCCCACCACCACCGGCGCGCGGCCCGCCGCCACCTCCCGCCAGGTGATCCGGCGCAGGCGCGGCGACAGGTCCGAGTGCCACACCGCCGGGGCCACGCCGAAGCGCCGCTCGAACCGTTCCAGCCATTGCGAGGACAGCGCGATCTCCGGCAGCAGCACCAGCGCCTGCCGCCCGGCGCGGAGCGCCTCGGCCACCGCTTCCAGATAGACCTCGGTCTTGCCCGACCCGGTCACGCCGTCGAGCAGCGTCACGCCGAACGCCCGCGCCGCCACCGCCGCGCGCAGCGCGCCGGCGCCCTCGGCCTGGGCGGGCGAGAGGGTGGGGCCGGGATGGTCCGGGTCCGGGCGGACGAAGGCCGGCGCATCCGGCAGCGGTGCGGCCACGAGCAGCCCGGCCGCCGCCAGGCCCCGCACCACAGCGCTGCCCACCCCGGCCGCGCGGGCCAGTTCGGCGGTCCCGCGCGGCGCGCCGTCCGCCAGCGCCGCAAGCACGCGCCGCCGCGCGTCGGTCAGGCGGTGGACGGGCGGCGGATGGGACTCCCCCTCCCCTTGCGGGAGGGGGTTGGGGGGAGGGGTTCGCGCGGCCAGGACAGACCCCTCACCCCAACCCCCTCTCGCAAGCGGAGGGGGGGTCGCGTCCGGGTCGGCCAGCACCCAGCCGGTCGGCGCCGCGGCGGGGCCGGCGGTGGCGACGCGAAGCGCCATCGCCATCACCTCCCCGGGCGGAGACAGGGTGTAGGCGGCGATCCAGTCGATCAGGCGGCGCAGGGGCGCCCGCAGCGGCGGCGTGTCCAGCACCGCGATCAGGGGCTTCAACCGGGCCGCGGGGGCGGCCTCGGCCGAGGGCGACGCGCCGTCGTCCTCCCCGGCCGCATCCCACACCACCCCCGTCACCTCGCGGCGGTTGAGCGGCACCAGCACCACATCGCCGGGCTGCGGATCGAGATCCTGCGGCGCCAGGTAGTCGAACGGGCCGGGAAAAGGCAACGGCAGCAACACCTTCACGCGCCGCGCGGCGGCGGTGCTTCCGATCGCCCCCGCCGGGGGTGTAGTCTGGTCGGAGAAAAGCTGCGGGGCCGGTCCCGCGTGCCGGCCGGTCAGCGCCAAGGAGTCATTCCCATGAAGTTCTTCGTCGATACCGCCGATGTGGCGGAAATCAAGGTTCTGGCCGAATCCGGCCTGCTGGACGGGGTCACCACCAACCCCTCCCTGGTCGCCAAATCCGGCCGCAAGATGCGCGACGTGATCGCCGAGATCTGCGCCCTGGTGCCCGGTCCGGTCAGCGCCGAAGTGGCCGCCACCGAGTATGAAGGCATGCTGGCGGAAGCGCGGGTGCTGCGCGAGATCGCGCGGAACGTCACCATCAAGGTGCCGCTCACGCCGGACGGGCTGCGCGCCTGCCGCAAGCTGACGGGCGACGGGGCGATGGTGAACGTCACGCTGTGCTTCTCCTCCGCCCAGGCGCTGTTGGCGGCCAAGGCGGGGGCCACCTTCGTGTCCCCCTTCGTCGGCCGGCTGGACGATATCGGCGAGAGCGGCATGGGCCTGATCGCCGACATCATGACCATCTTTCGCCAATATCCTTACCTGAAGACTGAGGTGCTGGTGGCCAGCGTGCGCAGCCCGATGCATGTGGTGGAAGCGGCCAGGCTTGGCGCCCATGTCGCCACCGTGCCGCCCGCGGTGCTGCGCCAGTTGTTCGCCCACCCGCTGACCGACAAGGGGCTGGCCGCCTTCCTGGCCGACTGGGCCAAGACCGGCCAGCGCATTGTCTGATCCGGCCCCGCTGCTGGTCGCGGAGGCGGAGGAGGACCAGGTCCGCTCCTTCCTGCGCGCCCGGCCCGGTTGGCTTGCCGAACACCCTGAGCTTTACCACCTGCTCGCCCCGCCGGCGCGGGTGCACGGGGAAAGGCTGGCAGACCACATGGCGGCGATGATTGCCGCCGGGCGGGCACGGGCCGCGGCGCTGGCCGAGCGGGCCGATCTGGTACTGGCCGCCGGCCGCGCCGGGGCGGCGCTGGCGGCGCGGGTGCAACCGGCGGTGCTGGCGCTGATCGGCAGCGCCGATCCGGCCGACTGCGTCGCGCACGTGCTGCCCGGCGTGCTGGCGGTCGATGCCGCCGCGCTCTGCATCGAGGACCATCACCCCGGTGCCCACCCGCTGCCCGCCGGCACGGTGGCACGGCTGCTGGGCGGGCGCGACGTGTTGTTCCGCGACGATCCGCCGGACGCCGCGCTGCTGCACGCCGAAGCCGCGCGGCTGGCGCTGGTGGACGCGCTGGTGCGGGTGCCGTGGAACGGCCCGCCGAGCCTGCTGGCGCTCGCCTCGCGCGACGCCGGCGCGCTTGATCCGCGGCAGGGCACCGGGGCGCTGGCGTTCCTCGGCCGCGCGATCGGCGCCGCGCTCGATCGCTGCGCGTGAGGCGCGGCCGATGGGGGGAAAACCGGTGACCGCCGAGGAAGCGCGGCTGGCCTTCCTCGGCTGGCTCGCCACCGAACGCCGCGCCGCGCCGCTGACGGTGGCGGCCTATGGCGCCGACCTTGCGGCATTCCTCGGGTTCCTGACGCGGCATCTGGGCGCGGAGCCGGACCTGGCGGCACTGGCCGCGCTGCGCCAGGCCGATCTGCGCGCCTGGCTGGCGCTCCAGCACGAGGAGGGGCTGAGCGCGGCCAGCCGGGCCCGGCATCTGGCGGCGGTGCGCGGGTTGTTCCGCTTCCTCGCGCGCCGGGGGCTGGCGGACAACCCCGCGGTCCGGCTGATCGCCACGCCGCGCCGCCGCCCGCCCGCGCCACGCGCGCTGAGCGAACCCGATGCCGGCGCGGTGGCCGGGGAGATCGGCGAGGCGGCGCGCAGCGAGGCGCTGGCCGCGCGCGACACCGCGCTGTTCACCCTGCTCTATGGCTGCGGGCTGCGCATCGCCGAGGCGCTTTCGCTCAATCTGCGCGATGTGCCCAACAGCACCGAGAGCAGCACCGAGGGCAGCGCGACGCTGCGGGTGCGCGGCAAGGGCGGCAAGGAGCGGCTGGTCCCGGTGCTGCCGGCGGTGCGCGCGGCGATCGCCGCGTGGTTGCGGTTCCATCCCGATCGCGCGCCGGACCGGCCGCTGTTCCTCGGCGCGCGCGGGGAGCGGCTGAACCCCGGCGTGGCGCAGCGGGCGCTACGGGAGTTCCGCCGGCTGCGCGGCCTGCCGGAGCACGCCACGCCGCATGCGCTGCGCCATTCCTTCGCCACCCACCTGCTGGCGGCCGGCGCGGACCTGCGCGCCATCCAGGACCTGCTGGGCCACGCAAGCCTGTCCACCACCCAACGCTACACGGCGGTGGACGAGACCTCGCTGCTCGCGGCCTGGCGCGCGGCGCATCCGCGCGCGGGGTAGCCGGCGCTCAGTCGGCCGGGAGCGTTTCGAAGTCGGCCGGAATGATGAGCTCCAGCACCTCGAGATCGTCCGAATAGTCGAGCACCGTGTGCTTGATGCCGGGCGGTTGCAGCCAGCAGCTGCCCTGCTCCATCATCTGCACGCCGTATCCCTCGAACTCGTTCTTCATCCAGCCTTTCAGGACATAGACGAGTTGCAGATCGACGTTGTGCAGGTGGCGCTGGCGCACCTCGTCGGTCACCGGCGGGACCATGCGGATCACATGCGCCTGGGCCAGCCCGCCGGTGGCGTCCGCGATGCCGAGATCACGATACAGCGCGTAGGCGCGCAGGCCGTTGGGCTGGAAATCGTCCTCGCGCAGATGGCTGACGGTGAAGCGCTGCGGGGCGGCGGCGCGAACGCGCTTCGGCGCCGCCGCGCGCTTGGCGGGGGCGGGCTTGCGCGGGGCGGCCCGCTTCGCGGCGGCTCGCTTCGGAGCGGCGGGTTTGGACGCGGCGCGCTTGGGGGCGGCTGCCTTGGCGGGCGTCCGCTTCGGCGCGGCAGGCTTGGGCGCGGCGCGCTTGGCCGGTGCCCGTTTGGCCAGGGCCGGGGCCTTGCGTGCGGCCGCCTTGCGCGTGGCGGCCGGCGCGGCGGCGGATTTGGCTTTGCGGGCTGTTTTGCGTGGGCGCGGCGGCGCGGCGCGTTTGGCCATGTGTTCCCCCTCTTTTGCGTGCCATGCAGGATCGCAAGCGGCGGCGAGTATCGGCGCGCCGCCGCTTGCCCCGCAAGGGGGACTGCGCGCGCCCTACGCGGTGCGATCGCCGGCCGCGCCCAGCGCCGCCTGCGCCGCCGCCAGCCGTGCCACCGGCACGCGGTAGGGGCTGCACGAGACGTAATCGAGCCCGACCTGATCGCAGAAGGTGATGGACGCCGGATCGCCGCCATGCTCGCCGCAGATGCCGAGCTTCAGCTTCGGCTTCACCGCCCGTCCCTTTTCGGCGGCGATCCGCACCAGGGCGCCCACCCCGTCGATATCGATCGAGACGAACGGATCCTTCGGCAGGATGCCCTGCTCGACATAGGACGGCAGGAATTTGCCCGCGTCGTCGCGCGACAGGCCGAACGTGGTCTGCGTCAGGTCGTTGGTGCCGAAACTGAAGAAGTCGGCATGGCCGGCAATCGCGTCCGCGATCAGCGCCGCGCGCGGCAGCTCGATCATGGTGCCGATGCTGTAGGCGAGTTCGCGGCCCGCCTCGTCGAACACCTGGGCAGCGACACGTTCGATCTGCGCGCGGGTGATCTCGAGCTCCCGCGTAATCCCCACCAACGGGATCATGATCTCCGGCACCGGCGCGCTGCCGGTTTCCTTCGCCACCGCGAGCGCGCCCTCGAAGATCGCGCGCGCCTGCATCTCGTAGATCTCGGGGTAGGTGATGCCGAGGCGGCAGCCGCGATGGCCGAGCATCGGGTTCGCCTCCGCCAGTTCCGCGGCGCGGCGGCGCATCGCCTCCACATCGGTGCCGAGGGCGGCGGCGACATCGGCGAGTTCGGTCTCACCGTGCGGCAGGAACTCGTGCAGCGGCGGGTCGAGCAGGCGGATGGTCACCGGCAGCCCGGCCATGATGGTGAACAGCTTGATGAAATCCGCGCGCTGGTGCGGCAGCAGGCGGGCAAGCGCGGTGCGCCGCCCGGCCTCGTCATGCGCCATGATCATCTGGCGCACCGCGCCGATCCGCTCGGGATCGAAGAACATGTGCTCGGTGCGGCAGAGACCGATGCCCTCGGCACCGAACTTGCGCGCGGTTTCCGCATCGAGCGGGGTTTCCGCGTTGGCGCGCACGCCCAGCCGACGGGCCTGGTCGGCCCAGTCCATCAGCGTGCCGAAATCGCCCGACATCGCGGGCTCGATCATCGCCACGTTGCCGACATAGACCTCGCCGGTGGCGCCATCGAGGGTGATGGTTTCCCCCGCCTGCACCGTGCGCGCACCGGCGCGCAGGGTCTGCGCGTTGTAATCGACCGTGATGCCGCCGGCGCCGGCGACGCAGGGCCGTCCCATGCCGCGCGCCACCACCGCGGCGTGGCTGGTCATGCCGCCGCGGGTGGTGACGATGCCGCGCGCGGCGTGCATGCCGTGGATATCTTCCGGGCTGGTTTCGATCCGCACCAGGATCACCGATTCGCCCTTCTGGGCGCGCGATTCCGCCTCGTCGGCGCTGAACACCACGGCGCCGGAGGCCGCACCCGGACTGGCCGGCAGCCCCTTGGCCAGCAGCGTGCGCGCGGCCTTGGGATCGAGCGTCGGATGCAGCAACTGGTCGAGCGAGGCGGGGTTCACCCGGCGCACCGCCTCGTTCTGGTCGATCAGGCCCTCGCGCGCCATCTCCACCGCGATCCGCAGGCTGGCCGCGGCGGTGCGCTTGCCATTGCGGGTTTGCAGCATATAAAGCTTGCCCTGCTGCACCGTGAACTCGATGTCCTGCATGTCGCGGTAGTGCTTCTCCAGCCGCGCGCGCACATCCATCAATTCGGCGTAGGCGGCCGGCATCGCGACTTCCAGCGGGATCTCGTCGGCCCGCGCGCGCGCCTTGGACAGCGGCTGCGGCGTGCGGATGCCGGCCACCACGTCCTCGCCCTGCGCGTTCACCAAGTATTCGCCGTAGAACATGTTCTCCCCGGTGGAGGGGTCGCGCGTGAAGCAGACGCCGGTCGCGCAATCCTCACCCATGTTGCCGAACACCATGGCCTGGATGTTGACCGCGGTGCCCCAGTCGGCGGGGATGTCGTGCAGGCGGCGATAGGTGATGGCGCGCGGGTTCATCCAGCTGCCGAACACGGCGCCGATCGCGCCCCAGAGCTGCTCTTCCGGATCCTGCGGGAAGGGCTTGCCGGTTTCCTCCGCGATCATGTCCTTGTAGCCGGCCACCACGCGGTGCCAGTCCTGCGCGGTCAGCGCGGTGTCCTCGATCAGCCCGCCGTCGAGCTTCGCATGCTCGATGATCTCCTCGAACCGGTGGTGATCGACGCCGAGCACCACCGAGCCGTACATCTGCAGGAAGCGCCGGTAGCTGTCCCAGGCGAAGCGCGCATCGTTGGCGGCGGTGGCAAGCCCCTCCACCGTCGCGTCGTTCAGGCCGAGGTTGAGCACGGTGTCCATCATGCCCGGCATCGACACGCGCGCGCCGGAGCGGACGGAGACGAGCAGCGGGTGGTGCTGGTCGCCGAAGCGCAACCCCACCGCCTGCTCGATGCGCGCCAGCGCGGCGCGGACCTGGGCTTCAAGCGCGGGCGGATACTTCCGGTCGTTATCGTAGAACGCGGTGCAGACTTCGGTCGTGAGCGTGAAGCCGGGCGGCACCGGCAGGCCGATGGACGCCATCTCTGCCAGGTTGGCGCCCTTGCCGCCGAGCAGGTTGCGCATGTCGGCGCGGCCTTCGTTGTGGCCGGCGCCGAAGCTGTACACCCATTGGGTCATGGCGGGGAAACTCCGTTCAGCCTTGTATTTTCGAGAAATCTGCCAGCTGGCGCATGGTTTCGCGCACCGCGCGCAGCAAGGCCAGACGATTGCGGCGCAATTCGGGTTGCGGCGCGTTCACGGTCACGCGCTCGAAGAAGGCATCGAGCGGCGCGCGCAAACGGGCCATGGCGGACGCGGCGGCGGCGAAACTCTCCTCCGCCAGCGCCTGGGCGACCACGCCGGAAAGCGCGCCGATCGCCTCGCCGACAGCGCGCTCTTCCGGGGCCTCGAACCGCGCGGGGTCGATCGCGTCGTATTCCTGCCCGTCGCGCTGCGCCTCGATCTGCACGATGTTGTCCGCCCGGCGATACGCGGCGAGCAGGTTTTCCCCGTCCGCGGTGCCGAGCAGGCCGGCCACCGCCTCCAGCCGCGCCAGCAGGCGGGTCAGGTCGTCGTCGCGCCCGAGCGCCAGCACGGCATCCAGCACGTCGTGCCGCGCCCCCTCGGCGCGCAACTGAACGCGCAGACGCTCGATCAGGAAGTCCAGGATCTCGGTCGCGGGCAGTGGCGCGATCCCGGCGTCGGCGAACCCGGCGCCAGCCGCCTCGATGCAGCCCAGCAGCGGCAGGCGCAGCCGGTTCTCGCGGACGATACGAATGATCCCGAGGCCGGCGCGGCGCAGCGCGTAGGGATCGCCCGAACCGGTCGGCCGCTCGCCGACGGCGAAGAACCCGGCGAGCTGATCCAGCTTGTCGGCCAGCGCCAGCGCCACCGAAACCGGAGCGGCCGGCACCGCATCGCCCGGCCCCTTCGGCGCGTAATGATCGCGGATCGCGTCCGCCACCGCCGCAGGTTCATTGTCGTGGCGCGCGTAGTAGCTGCCCATCACGCCTTGCAGTTCGGGGAACTCGCCCACCATGCCGGTCACCAGATCGGCCTTGGCAAGCTCCGCCGCGCGCGCCGCCTGCGCCGGATCGGCCCCGACCAGCGGGGCGATATGCGCGGCCAACCCACGCAGCCGGCGCACCCGCGCGCCCTGGCTGCCGAGTTTCGCGTGGAACGTAATCCCGTCCAGCGCCGCCACCCGCGCGGCGAGCGGCGTCTTGCGATCGAGATCCCAGAAATGCCGCGCGTCCGCGAACCGCGCGCGCAGCACGCGCTCGTTGCCGGCGACGATCGCCGCGCCGCCGTCGTCCGCTTCGATATTGGCAACGAAGCCGAAGAACGGCGCGGCCCCGCCATCGGCGTGGCGCAGCGCGAAATAGCGCTGGTTCACCCGCATGGAGACCTGCATCACCTCGGCCGGCAGGTCCATGAAACCCGGATCGATGCGACCCAGCAGCGGCACGGGCCATTCGACCAGGCCCGAGACTTCGTCGAGCAGCCCGGCATCCTCGACCAGCACCAGGTCGCGCGCCCGCGCCTCGGCGGCCAACCCGGTGGCGATGCGGCGCTTGCGCTCGGCGGCATCGGCCAGCACGCGCCGGTGGCCGAGCTTATCCGCCCAGTCGGCGGCCGAGGTCACGGCGAAGGCGCCGGGGGCGTGGAACCGGTGCCCCTCGGTCAGGTCGGACGACGCCAGCCCGTGCCCGTCGTCGGCGCCGTCACGCAGGTCGAAGCCCACCACCGCGCCGTCCAGCAGGCAGACGATCCGGCGCAGCGGGCGAACCCAGGTAAAGCCGCTCGCCCCGCCCCAGCGCATGGATTTCGGCCAGGGGAAGCGGCGCAGCAGGGCGGGCAGCGCGGCCGCGATCAGCGCGGCGGCGGGCACCGCCTCGGCGCGCTTTTCCAGCACCCAGTAGTCGCCCTCCTGGCGCAAATCCTCGCGCGCCGCGCCGTGCTTGCGCAGGAACCCGGTCAGCGCCTGCTCCGGCGCGCTGGCACGCGGGCCGCGTTCGACGGTGGCGGAGGCGGCAACGGCGGCGGCCACATCGGCCCGCAGCGCGATCCGGCGCGGGCCATGAAAGGTTTCGAGCGCCGTCGGGGCGAGCGGGGCCAGCGCGGCGCCGACCAGCCGCGCCAGATCGGCCGCCCCGCCCGCCTGCATGCGCGCGGGGATCTCCTCGGAGAACAGTTCCAGGAACAATTCCGGCATGCTCAGTCCTTCAACGCCGGCGCGACGTCGGTCTGCGGGAAGTCATTGCCCTTGAACAGCAGCGGCCGCCCCTCGCAGCGGGCGAAGGCATAGGTCATGCAGTCCCCATAATTCAGCGCCGCCCCGTGCCGCCCCTTGCCGAAGGCGGCGAAGGCGGCCAGCGCCGCGCGCGCGTGTTCGGGCGTGAACGGACGAAGCTCGATCCCGAGTTCGCTGACCAACCGGTCCAGCAGGGCCGTCGCGCCGCCGCGGCGAGCAATGGTGATCGCCGCCTCCACCCAGCTCGGCGCGGCCATCAGCGCGCCAGGAGCCAGCGTGATCGCGTCCGCGAAAATTCCCGCTTCCGGCTCGCCGAACGCAATCGCCAACAGGGCGGAGGCATCGACGATCACGCCGGCAGCCCGTCCGGGCCATAGAGATCGTTATGATCGGCGCTAGACACCGGCCCTGGAATACTGGCGCGAATCTCCGCCGCCAGGGCGGCGATCCGGGCCAGGCGCGCCGCGCGCTCGATATCCCGCTCCCGCCGCTCCCGTTCCAGCCGCTGGCGCAGCGCCGCCGTCACCGCGGCGGTCAGGCTTTCGCCGGTCAGCGCGGCAAGATCGGAGGCCAGCCGGTAGGCGTCCTCGCTTTTGATGTTCAACTGCGCGCCCATCGCACCCTCGGTAGAAACATCCCGCTTGGTGGTAGAAATAGGCGCCGCGGCGGCGGAAGTCATCCCCCCTCCCCCGCCACCCAGGCCTCGCAGCAGGCTTTCGCCAGGGTCCGGACCCGGCCGATATAGCTCGCCCGCTCGGTCACGCTGATGACGCCGCGGGCGTCGAGCAGGTTGAACAGATGGCTCGCCTTGATGCACTGGTCGTAGGCCGGCAGGGCCAGGCGGTTGCCCAGCAGCGCGGCGCATTCGGCCTCCGCGTCGGCGAAATGGGTCATCAGCCGGCCGGTATCGGCGTGCTCGAAATTGAACGCGCTGAACTCGCGCTCGGCGCGCAGGAACACGTCCCCGTAGGTCGTGCCCGCGCCGTTGAAATCGAGCGCATAGACGTTTTCCACGTCCTGCACATACATCGCCAGGCGTTCCAGCCCGTAGGTCATCTCGAAGCTGGGCAGCGTGACCGGGATCCCGCCGACCTGCTGGAAATAGGTGAACTGGCCCACTTCCATGCCGTCGCACCAGACCTCCCAGCCCAGCCCCCAGGCGCCCAGCGTGGGGCTTTCCCAGTCGTCCTCCACGAAGCGGAAATCGTGGCGCAGCGGATCGAGGCCGATCTCGCGGTAGCTCGCCAGCAGGAGCTCCTGCGCGTCCGCCGGCGAGGGCTTCATGATGACCTGATACTGGTAGTAGTGCTGCAGCCGGTTCGGGTTCTCCCCGTAGCGCCCGTCGGTGGGGCGACGGGAGGGCTGCACATAGGCCGCCCGCCACGGCTTCGGCCCCAGCGCGCGCAGCGTGGTGGCCGGGTGGAACGTGCCGGCGCCCATTTCCATGTCGTAGGGCTGCAACAGCACGCAGCCCTGGCGGCTCCAGAACCGCTGGAGGCGAAGGATCAGCTCCTGGAAGCTCGGGGCAGCGGCGTCTGGCATCGGCAGGCTCGGGGTTGCGTGCGGCGCGAGGTAAAGCACCCTGTTTGCGCTGCGGCAAGGACCGGAACGCGGCTGCACCCTGCCGTGGGCGCGGCCCCGCCGGGGCGGCGGCCCCAGCCGCGCGCGCCGTCCGGCGGGGCAGGACGGCGGCGAGACGGTCAGGCGGAAAACGGCGGCGCGAACGGCGCCGCGCGCTTACGCGGTGGCGGCGGCGCGCTTGGTCTGGGCGCGCAGCAGGCGCCGCTTCAGCACCAACCCCTCGGGCTGCAAGCGCCGATTCGGCGTGCCGAGCAGATAGGCGTCGATCCCGCCCTTGGATTCCACTGTGCGAATCCCGCGCGTGGACATCCGCATCC
>JAJZVS010000080.1 GCA_021845555.1 Pseudomonadota bacterium | reverse complement strand
CTTGAACACGGGTCGATCCACCCTGTTGGCAAAATTCGGCATGCGGTGCCGATTGCTGGTACCATGCGGCACCGGGCGGGGACAACCGGCAGCGGGACATTTGTCCCCAGGATTCCGTCCCCCGGCGCGCCGGAGCACCGGATCGTGACCCACCGCCCGGTCGGACGGAGCGCCTCCGGGGTAGCGGTTTGTTAACCCGAGCCGGCGCAACTCCTGCGCCCGTTGCGCGCCCGTCGCGGCACCCGCGGACCAAAGGACCGTGCCGATGCAGTTCCCGCGTCTCTCCTCCCCCGCCGCCGACCGCCTGGCCGCACTCGGCGCCACCCAGGCGATGATCGTCTTCGCCATGGACGGCACGATCCAGGAGGTGAACGACCTGTTCCTGACCGCCACGGGCTACCGGCGCGACGAAGTGCTCGGCCGCCACCACAGCATGTTCCTCTATGACGACTCGCGGGAAAGCGCGTCCTACCGCGCCTTCTGGGACAGTCTGCGCGACGGTCAGGCCCATAGCGGGGAGTTTCCGCGCGCCCGCAAGGACGGCTCCCCGGTCTGGCTGCAAGGCGCCTGTTTCCCGGTCCGCCGCCACGGCCGCCTGACCGAGGTGGTGAAATTCGCCACCGACGCGACCGCGCGCGTGGCCCAGGCGGCCGAGACACGTGCCCAGATCGCCGCCATCGACCGCTCCCAGGCGATGATCCAGTTCGGCCTCGACGGGCGGATCCTGTCGGCGAACGCCAAATTCCTGGAGGCAACGGGCTACGCCGAGGCCGAGCTGGTCGGCCAGCCGCACGCGATGCTGGTGCCCACGGCGGAGCGCGACACCCCCGACTACCGCCGCTTCTGGGATCACCTGCGGTCCGGGGAGTATTTCGCCGGGGAGGCGCTCCGCCTGGGCCGGGAGGGGCGGGAGATCTGGTTCCAGGCCAGCTACAACCCGGTGCTCGATCCGATGGGCAAGCCGACGCGGGTGCTCAAGCTCGCCTCCGACATCACCGGCCTGGTACACCGGCGGGAGCGCGGGCGGGAACTCGCGCGCAGCATCGATGCCGGGCTGCAATCTCTCAGCCACGCGGTCGCGACCGTGACCGAACAGGCCGCCGGCACGGCGGCGGCGTCCACCCAGGGCAGCACCAACGTTCAGGCGGTGGCCGCCGGTGCCGAGGAACTCGCTGCCTCGATCACCGAAATCAGCAGCCGCATGGCGGAAGCCGCGACCATCACCAACCGCGCGGTGACCGAGGCGCAGGCGACCGATGCGACGGTTTCCGCCCTCGTCCGCGCGACCGGAGAGATCGAGCAGATCGTGCAGCTGATCACCTCGATCGCCAGCCAGACGAACCTGCTGGCGCTGAACGCAACGATCGAGGCGGCACGGGCGGGGGAGGCCGGGCGCGGCTTCGCCGTGGTCGCGAACGAGGTGAAGGCGCTGGCCGAACAGACCCGCAAGGCGACCGAGAAAGTGGCCGAGCAGATCACCGGCCTGCAGGGCGAAACCGAACGGGCGGCCTGCGCCATCCGCGAGATCTCCGCCACCGTGGGCACGATCGCCGGGATCGCCGCGGCCACCGCCGCGGCGGTGGAGGAGCAGAATGCGGTCACGCGGGAGATCTCGGCGAACATGCAGACCGCGGCCGGCGCGGTGGACAGCATCCGCGACAACGCCGACCGCATCGCCGGCGCCATCGGCGCGGCCAATGACGCGATCGGCTCGGTGGCGGAGATGGCGCGCGAGCTGGCCGCCTGAAAGCCTCCCGCGCGCGGCGCGGCGCGGACTTTGGGGACTACCGGCCGCGTCCGGCCGCCGTCAGGCCCGACTGCACGACATGCACCATCGCCGCCACACCCACCACCGGCACCAGCAGATTGAGCCCTGGCACCGAGGCGGCCACGGCCAGCACCGCCCCTTGCAGCAGCACCGGCCCGCGCCGGCGGCGATACAGGGCCAATGCCTCCGCCCGGCCCATCCGCCGCAGCGCCACCGGGACGAACAGGCCGCGGCCGAGCGCGACCGCGCCGATCCCCCAGCCTGCCAGCAAGCCGATGCCGGGCAGCAGCAGCGTCGCCAGCAGCGCGACGACAACGAGCAGCGCCAGCCACAGCGTCAGCACCACCCCGTCCCACGCCTGCGCCAGCGCCGCGATCCGGCGCGGCGGCGCCAGGCCCGGATACCAGCGGCGCTCCACCGCGCCGGCGATCCGTTCCAGGAACACGGTGGCGATCAACCCGGCCAGCGGCAGGAACAGCCACATCCCGACCCAGGCCGCCGCCACCCCGCCCAGCAGCCCGCCGAGCCAGCCCAGCACGCTCGCGAGCGCGCCATGCCCGGCCCAGCCGGGTGCCAGCACAAGCTGGCGCAACCCCCAGACCGAGGCTGCCTCCAGCGCCACGAACCCCACCGCCGCCAGCGCCAGGCTGCGCAGCAGCACGCCGCGCAACGCCGGATCGGGGAGTTGGGAGAGGGCGCGGACCAGCGGGCGGACCAGCGGCGCGAACAGCGAGGCCATGGGCCTGCTACCGCCGCAGCCCGTGGCCGATGAACACGCTGACCGGCTGCAACACCACGCCCCGATCCTCGATCGTCGCCGGCGGCAACGGGGTGACGGCGGCGAACCGCCCCGCCAGCGCCTGTGCCGCGCCGGGTCCGGGCGCGACCACCAGAATGTTCCGCCCGAGGTCATCGGCCGCCGGCGCGTCGAAGCCGAATTGCCGCGCATCGGGGTTGAGGCAGATCACCCGCACCCCCGGCCCCAGCGCATAGGCGATCTTGCCCCCCACGGACCAGCTCGGCACGCCGACCACCACCCCCGGCGCCAGCAGCCCGCGCGCTTCCAGTTGCGTGCGCAACGAGGTCCAGTCGATCCCGGCCAGATCCGGATCGTGCCGCGCCACCCGGGCGAGCAGCGGATGCATCCAGTCGAGCTTGACCTGCGTGCCGACCACCGCGACCGCGGCCAGCACGAACGCGGCGGTGCCGGCCAGCGTGCGGCGGACGTGCCGGTTGCCGATCCGCGCGGCGATCCAGGCGCCGAGCAGCGGGAAGCCCATCAGATAGCCGGGCGCGGCCCAGTGGAACAGCACGCGATCGCGCGAGACCACCGCGATCAGCGCGAAGGCCACGATCGGCGGCGCGCCGAGACAAAGCAGCAGCCAGGACCGCCAGTCCCGCGGTCCCCGGCGCAGCGCAGCCCCGAACGCCACCATCATCGGCGCCCAGATCCAGGGCAGCACGAACAGCGCCTCCCCGCCCAGGACCACGAAGAACTGCCAGGGGCGGAAGCGCAAGCCAAGCGCGCGGTCCCCCTGGAACGCGAACGAGGCCCAGTGGTGCGTCGCGTTCCAGAGCACCACCGGGGCGAACACCGCCAGCGCCAGCACGCCGGCAGCATACGGCTCGGGGCGGGCCAGCCAGCGCCGGTGGACCGGGCTGGTCAGCAGATAGACGAAGGCGCCGCCGATCGTCAGCACAGCGGTATATTTCGAGAACAGCGCGATCCCGGCGCACAGCCCGGTGCCGATCCACCACGCCGTCGCCGCCCGCCCGCGCGCCTCCAGCGCATGGACCAGGCAGAGCGCGGCGCCGAGCAGCGCGAGGTCGAGCGGCCCGTCCGGCAGCACCCAGCTTGCCGTGGTGACGCCGAACACCGGCGACAGGGTCAGCGCCACCGCCGCCCACAGCCCCGCCCGCCGGTCCGCCACCGCCGCGCCGAGCCGGTACATCAGCCAGGTGGCCAGCGCGAACGCGGCGATGAACGGCAGGCGGACGGCCAGCGGCGCGTCCGTGCCGAACAGATGCGCGCCGGCCCACTGCATCCACCAGGAGGCCGGCGGATGGTCGAAATACCCCAGCCGCAGCGTGCGGCCGGTGGCGACCATGTAGGATTCGTCCACCCCCAGACCGAGCGCCCAGGCGAAGCCGATCCGCACCAGCGTAGCGGCCAGGATCAGCCGGAGTACCCAGGTTGTTTCGGCCGATGTCGCTCCCTCTCCCCGCGTCAGCGGGGAGAGGGTCGGGGTAAGGGGCGCGGGATCAGGCCTCGACAACGCGCTGGGTCTGCACCCCGAGACCTTCCACCGACAGGCGCATCACGTTGCCGGGGCGCAGGAAGACGGGTTCCGGCGTCTTGCCCAGTCCGACGCCGGGGGGCGTGCCGGTGGCGATCACGTCGCCGGCGTGCAGGGTGATGAAGTGGCTCACGTAGCTGACGATCTTGCGCACGCCGAAGATCATCGTCGCGGTGGTGCCGTCCTGCATGCGCACGCCATCGACCTCGGTCCACAGACGCAGCTTCTGCGGATCGGGGATCTCGTCCTTGGTGACCATCCACGGGCCGGTGGGGCCGAAGGTGTCGCAGCCCTTGCCCTTGTCCCAGGTGCCGCCGCGCTCGATCTGGTATTCGCGCTCGCTGACGTCGTTGCACACGCAATAGCCGGCGACGTGGTCCATCGCCGCGTGCTCGGGCACGTAGCGCGCGGTCCTGCCGATGACGATGCCGAGCTCCACCTCCCAGTCCAGCTTCTGCGAGCCGCGCGGCATCTTCACGTCGTCCGACGGGCCGCAGAACGCGCCGAGGGACTTCAGGAACACGATCGGCTCCTTCGGGATCGCCGCGCCGGTCTCGGCGGCGTGGTCGGCGTAGTTCAGGCCGATGCAGATGTAGTTGACCGGGCGGACCACGCAGGGGCCGATGCGCGGGTTGCCGGTCACCTTGGGCAGGGTCGCGGGATCGATCCGGCGCAGCATGTCGAGCGTGGCATCGTTCAGCGCATAGCCGTCGATGTCGCGCACCACGGCGGACAGGCAGCGGATGTCGCCGTTGGCGTCGAGCATCGCCGGCTTCTCGGCGCCGGACGGGCCGTAGCGGAGCAGTTTCATCTGGTGTCTCCGTTGAGAAAGTCGTTACATCGTCATGCCGCCGTCGATCACCATCGTCTGGCCGGTGATGAAGGCAGCCGCGTCGGAGGCGAGATAGACCGCCAGCGCCGCGATCTCCTCGGCGGTGCCGAGCCGTCCCATCGGCTGGCGGGCGACGAAGGCCGCGCGCGCGGCTTCCACCGATCCGGCCTCCGCCGCGTTGGCGGCGATCCGTTCGGCGAGGCTCGGCGTGGCGACGGTGCCGGGGCAGATCGCGTTGCAGCGGATGCCGCGCCCCACGAAATCCGCCGCCACCGATTTCGTCAGCCCGATCACGGCGGCCTTGGTGGCGCCATAGATCGCGCGGTTCGGCACCCCTTTCAGGCTGGAGGCCACCGAGGCGATGTTGACGATCGCCCCGCCGCCGCGGGTCAGCATCCCCGGCAGAAAGGCGCGGGTGGTGCGGAACATGGACCGGACGTTCAGCTCGAAGCCGAAGCTCCATTCCGCTTCCGTGGCGTCCAGGATGCTGCCCTGGTGCACGAACCCGGCACAGTTGCAAAGGATATCGACCGGCCCGGCGGCGTCCGCGGCCTCGGCGATATCGGCCGCGTGCAGGACATCGAGCTTCGCGGTGCGGATCGCCGGCCCGGCGATCTCGTGCACCTTGGCCTCGTTCACGTCGGTGGCGATCACCTGCGCGCCGGCGGCGGCGAGCGCGAGCGCGATGGCCCGCCCGATCCCCTGCCCGGCGGCGGTGACGAAGGCGGTCCTGGTGGCGAGCGGGGCGGTCATGATCGCCTCCTCAATGGTTGTTCCGCGCTTCGCCGCGGGTCTCGATCACGTTCAGGTACAAGGTGGCCGGCTCCAGGCAGGCGCCGGTCCCGAGTTGCCCGACCATGGAGCGGTAGATCTCCTCCCACGGCGTCTGGTTGGTCAGCTTGGGCGCCACCCAGGCGGCGCGGCGCGCTTCGAGCGCGCCGGGCGGCAGCAGCACATCGACCTTGCGCGTGGTCAGATCGATCCGGATCCGATCGCCGGTCCGCAGCAGCGCCAGCCCGCCGCCCACCACCGCCTCGGGCGAGACGTTCAGGATCGACGGGCTGCCCGAGGTGCCGGACTGCCGGCCGTCCCCCATCGTCGGCAGCGCATCGATGCCGCGCTTCAGCAGGGACGCCGGCGGCTGCATGTTCACCACCTCGGCGCTGCCCGGATAGCCGACCGCGCCGCAGTTGCGCACGATCAGCACCGACTGGTCTTCCACCCCCAGATCGGGGTCCTCGATGCGCGCGTGGTAGTCCTCCGGTCCCTCGAACACGATCGCCTTGCCCTCGAACACGTTGGGATGCGCGGGGTCGGACAGGAAGCGGGCGCGGAACGCATCGTCGATCACGCTGGTCTTCATCACCGCGGTCTCGAACAGATTGCCCGACATCACCACATAGCCGGCGGCGGCTTTCAGGGGCTTCGCATAGGCGCGGATCACCTCGCGGTCGGGCGCCGGCAGATCGGCCAGGTTCTCGGCCACGGTGCGCCCGGTGACGGTCATCGCGCCACCGTTGAGCTTGCCGGCGTCGAGCAGTTCGCGCAGCACCGCGGGCACGCCGCCGGCGCGATGGAACGCCTCGCCGAGGTAGCGCCCGGCCGGCTGGCAATCGACCAGCAGCGGGATTTCCGGACCGAGGCGCTGCCAGTCGTCCAGCGTGTGTTCCACGCCCATATGCCGCGCGATCGCCACCATGTGGATCGGGCAGTTCGACGACGCGCCGAGCGCGGCGGCGGCCACCACCGCGTTCTCGAACGCGGCCTTGGTCATGATGTCCGACGGGCGCAGATTCTCGTGCACCATCGCGACGATCCGCCGGCCGGTCTCGTATGCCATCTGCCCGCGTTCGCGATACGGTGCCGGGATCGCGGCGCAGCCGGGCAGCGACATGCCCAGCGCCTCCGCCAGCGAATTCATCGAGGTCGCGGTGCCCATCGTGTTGCAATGGCCCACCGATGGCGCCGAGGAGGCAACCATCTTCATGAATTCCTCGTAGCCGATCTTGCCCTCAGCAAACAGCTTGCGGCCTTCCCACACGATCGTTCCCGATCCGGAAAGCCGCCCCTGCCACCAGCCGTCCAGCATCGGCCCGCCGGACAGCACGATCGCCGGGATGTTCACCGTCGCCGCGCCCATCAGGCAGGCGGGCGTGGTCTTGTCGCAGCCGGTGGTCAGCACCACGCCATCGAGCGGGTAGCCGTGCAGCACCTCCACCAGGCCGAGATAGGCGAGGTTGCGATCCAGCGCGGCGGTCGGGCGCTTGCCGGTCTCCTGGATCGGATGCAGCGGAAATTCGAGCGGAATGCCGCCGGCGTCGCGTATGCCGTCGCGGATGCGGGTGGCGAGGTCCAGATGGTGGCGGTTGCACGGCGACAGGTCCGAACCGGTCTGGGCGATGCCGATGACCGGCTTGCCGCCCTGCAGTTCCTCGCGGGTGATGCCGTAGTTCAGG
Source organism: Pseudomonadota bacterium (assembly GCA_021845555.1). Classification (GTDB taxonomy): domain Bacteria; phylum Pseudomonadota; class Alphaproteobacteria; order Acetobacterales; family Acetobacteraceae; genus JAJZVS01. The sequence continues at coordinate 4,227 of JAJZVS010000080.1, read as the reverse complement.
TAGCGCTCGACATAGAGCGCGGTCATCGCCGGATCGGCCGGGTTGTCGAACCAGCGGCGGGAGCGCAGGCGCGGGGCGGCGTCAGGCGTGGTCCCGTGAGCGTGGGTCATGGCGGCGGTATCCCCCTGGCTGGCGTGCGTGCGGCGTTCCCCGTGCGGCGTCCCCGGGCGGCGTCCCCCGGGCGGCGTCCCCGGGGCGCGGCGCGCGGCAAGGTGGCGAGGGGGCATCACGCTGTCAATCGCGCGCCCCGCCTCGCGCGCCCCGCCTCGCGCGCCCCGCCCCCGGGCTTCACCCGATCGGCGCGATCCGGTGGTAGCCGCGGGCGAAATAGATCAGCCCCTCGTGCACCGGCCCGGCCTGCACCGCCTCCACCACGCAGAAGAACACGTCGTGCGTGCCGACCTCCACCACCTGGTCGATCCGGCAGTCGAACGCCACCGCCGCGTCGCGCAGCACCGGCGCGCCGGTCGCCAGCGCGTGCCAGTCCCCGGTGTCGAAACGCGCTTCCATCGTGTGATCGGTCAGCCCGGCGAACAGCGGCGACAGCGCCTCATGCGCGCCGGTGAGCGTGTTGACGCACAGCACGCCGTTGGCTTTCAGCGCGGGGTAGGAATCGTTGCCGCGATTGGCGCAGACCAGCAGCGTCGGCGGCGTGTCCGTCACGCTGCATACGGCCGAGGCGGTGAACCCCGCGCGCCCGCCCGGCCCGTCCGTGGTGATGACGTTCACCGCCGCGCCCAGCCGCGCCATGGCTTCGCGATATTTTTCCTTGCTGACCGGCACGGACCTGTTCCCTTCCCCCGCGTGGGACCGACTATGCCGCAGGCTCCGGCGGAAGACCATCGGGCGGAAGACCATCGGGGGAAGGCGCCAGGAGCGCCGCCAGCACCAGCGCATCCTCGCCCGAGGCGTAGTAGCAAACGCGCCGTCCGACCGGGCGGAACCCCGCGGCGGCATACAGCATGCGCGCCGCCTGGTTGCTCTCCGCCACCTCCAGCAGCATCCGCCGCGCGCCGCGCCCCGCCGCCGCTGCCATCGCGGCGGCAAGCAAGCGGGCGGCGATCCCTTGCCGGCGCCGCTCGGGGAGTACCGCGAGGGTGAGGATCTCCGCCTCGTCAGCGGCCACCCGGGCGAGGCAGAACCCGCCGCGCGGATCGAACCAGCCGCTCCCGCCGGGGCTGTCCGTCAGCAGCGCGATCACGCCTTCGTCCCACACCTCATCCGGCGGGAAGGCGCTTGCATGGATCGCCGCCAGCGCCGGGGCCAGGGCGGGCGTGGCCCGCACCAGGGCGGCCGGCCGGTCCGTCCGCCGGCTCATCCGATCGGCGCCGGGCGCAGGCCGCCGGCGGGCAGGCGCGCGGCCGGCGGATCGACATAGAGCGGCAGCGCCGGGCGCGGCGGCAGAACCCCCGCTTCCCGCGCCAGCGCGGCGCGCGCGATCCCGAGCGGGGTCGGCAGCCGCGCATCGGTCAGCCGCACGTCGGTGCCGCGCGCCGCCAACCGGCCGGCGACGGCGATCGCCGCGTCCCCGGCCACCGCCACCCGCCCCGCCGCCGGCGGCAACGCATCGAGAGCGCAGCCCGCCACGACCCCGTCGCGCTCCAGGAACACCTGGCCGCGCCGGTTGTCGATCGCGGTCCAGAGCGTCCGCCCGTCGTCGGTTTTACCGGCGGGTGGGCCGAGCGTGGCGGCCAGCGCCTCGCCCACGCTGACGCCCACCACCGCCACGCCGGCGCCGAGGCCGATACCGTGCGCCAGCGCGAGCGCCGCGCGAATCCCGGTAAACCCGCCCGGCCCCACGGTGACGGCGATCAGATCGAGCGTATCAGGCGCCACCCCGGCCGCCGCCAGCACCGCTTCGACCAGCGCGGCGAGGCGCCCGGCCTGGCCGTGCGTGCCGGTCTCCGCCCGCTCGGCCAGCACCTGCTCCCCCGCGAGCACGCCGATCACGCTGCGGCCGAGCGCGGCGTCCAGCGCGAGGATGCGCTTGCCCTGCCCGTGCGAGGGGGGAGCGGGGAAAGGAGAACCGCCCACCGGGCCCGTCCGGCACGCCTACAGAAGCTGGCAGGCGTCCGCGAAGTCCAGGCGCGGGGAACGATCGAACAGCCCGGCGGGATCGCCGTAGCCGAGGTTGCAGAGGAAATTGGACCGCCAGCCCTCGGCGGCCAGGAACTCCCGGTCCACCTTGTCGTTGTCGAAGCCGGACATCGCCCCGACATCGAGGCCGAGCGAGCGCGCCGCCAGCATCAGATAGGCGCCCTGCAAGGTGCCGTTGCGGAAGGCGGTGGTGGCGGCCAGCGCGTCGTTGCCGGTGAACCAGCCGCGTGCGTCCGGATTATGCGGGAACAGCCGCGGCAGATGCTCGTAGAAGCGCGGATCGTAGGCGACGATCACGGTGACCGGCGCGGCCATCGTCTTGTCGAGGTTGCCGGCCGACAGCGCCGGCGCCAGCCGTTCCTTCGCCTCCTTGGTGCGCAGGAACAGGAAGCGCGCGGGCGAGGAGTTGGCCGAGGTCGGCCCCCAGCGCAGCAGGTCGTACAGGTCGATCAGCGTGTCGTCGCTCACCGGCCGGTCCTGCCACTTGTTGTGGCTGCGCGCCGCGCGGAACAGCAGGTCGAGACCGGCGCCGTCCAGCACCCGGGCGGCCTCCGGCGTCGCGGCGTCGTTCGACACCTGGGCCTCCGGCATCAAGGCGGCCTCCGGCGTCGCGGTATCGTCCGCCATCAGAGTTCCACCTGCTCGACCGAGACGACTTCGGGCACGTAATGGCGCAGCATGTTCTCGATCCCGTGCTTCAGGGTGGCGGAGGAGGACGGGCAGCCCGAGCAGGAACCCTGCATGTGCAGCTTCACGATGCCGTCCTGGTAGCCGCGGAAGACGATGTCCCCGCCGTCGCCGGCCACCGCCGGGCGGACGCGGGTGTCCAGGAGCTCGCGGATCTGCGCCACGATCTCGGCATCCTCGGGCGCGATCGGGGCGATCAGGTCGTCCTCCTCCGCGCCGCTGTCGAGCACCACCGGGCGGCCGGCGAGGAAATGTTCCATGATCGCGCCGAGCACCTGCGGCTTCAGCGCCGCCCAGTCGATCGCGTCGGTCTTGGTGACGGTGACGAAGTCGCCGCCGAGGAACACGCGGGCGACGCCGGGCAGCGCGAAGATCGCCTCGGCGAGCGGGCTGCGCGCGCCGGCTTCGGCGGAGGCGAAATCGGCGGTGCCGGTGCCCATCACGTCGCGGCCGGGCAGGAACTTGAGGGTGGCGGGGTTCGGCGTGCCTTCGGTCTCGATGAACATGGGGCGGACCTGGGTTGGGGTGGACAAGGAACCGGCATCGGCCGGTATCGGTATCGGGCGGTATCGGCATCGGGCGACCCGCGGCGCCGCATGGGCCGCTCCGGCCGTTTCGCGCTTTAGATCGGACCAAACCGCCCGGCTGACAAGGGCGCTTCCGACCCCGGGGCCTTACCCTGGCGGGCGGGGTGCCATGCGCCGCGTGCCGCGCGGATCCTCGGGCGGATTGCCGACCGGCGGGCCGAGCGGACCCGCGCCGCCCGCGCGCCAGGCGCGCAGGGCCCAGGTGACGGTGGGGAAGGCGATCTCCTCCCACGGGATGCGCTCCCAGGGCAGCAGCGCCGCCTCCAGCGTTTCGTCGCCGGCGGCGAAGCGCGCGGCAGCGGGATCGGCGAAGCGGGCGCGGAACATGATCTGCACCTGGCCGATGCGGCTGATGGTGAAAACGGCCAGCATGCCGTCGATCACGATCTCCGCCTGGGCTTCCTCGCGCGCTTCGCGGATGGCGCCTTCCTCGACCGTTTCCCCGTGTTCCAGATAGCCGGCGGGCAGGGTCCAGAAGCCGCGGCGGGGCTCGATCGCGCGCTTGCACATCAGCACCGTGCCGTCGTGCACCACCACCGACCCGACGACGATCTTCGGGTTGTCATAGGCGATATGGCCGCAATCGGGGCAGATCAGACGCTCCCGGTTGTCGCCCTCGGGGATACGGCGCTCGAACTCCGGCATGGCGCGCAGGGTGCCGCGTCCGGCGGCGGCGATCAATGGGTGCGGAGCGGGCCGCCATGTCACCGGCGGGAACAGGCGAGGCCGATCGCGGGACCCGCTTGGCGCTTGACGCGATTCGCCCCGTTGCGGCACGCACGCACCATGAAGCCGTCCTCCCGCGCTGTTGCCCTGATCGCCGCCGCGCTCGGTCTGCTGCTGATGCACGCCACCC
>JAJZVS010000079.1 GCA_021845555.1 Pseudomonadota bacterium | reverse complement strand
CCATCATCACCGCCACGCATATGCGCGATCCGGCCGCGGTGGCGAAGCTCGACGCGGTGGCCGGGCGCGTGCTGGGCGGTTGATCAGGAACGCGGCGGCGCCGGCACGGCGGCCGTGGCGGGCGGCACGGCGACGAATACCTGCGAGGAGCCAAAGGACAGCCACACCCGCCGCTGCAGCAGGAAATCCTCGCCCACCAGCCCGGCGCCGATGCCCGGCGGCAAGGACAGGATCGGCAGCACCGGGCCGCGCGCTACCCAGGGACCGATCTGCAGCGAGCGGAACCGGTGCAGCCGCACCCGCACCGCCGCCGGCCCCGCGCCGCGCGCCACCGCGAAGCGATCCGTCGCCAGTTCCGAGGCGGTCACCCCCGCTTTCAGCGCCAGCGCCATGCTGATCGCGGTAGTCTGCGCCCCGGTATCCAACGTCGCCAGGCCCGGCACGCCGTTCACCGCGATCGGCAGCATCAGGCGGTTGTCACTGCTGCGCACCCCCGGCAGCACCACCGCCGGACCGTCCCACGGCGGCGCAGTCATCCGGCACACGCCGGCGCGGTAGAGCACCATCCGTCCGGCCGCGGCATCGAGGTCGATGTCGAAAAGCCGCAGCAGGTCGGCGCCGAACATCCCGTCCGCCCCGCCCTGCTGCGGCGCTAAGTGGAAGCGCCCCACGGTGACCAGCGGCATGTTGAAGGCCACGCCGGCCAGGGCGAAGCGCCGCACCCGCGCATCGAAGGCCGACGTCGGCCCGCCGATCCCCCAGGTTTTGGTGCCGTGGCTCAGATCGGACGGCAGGCCGAGCCGGCGCACCGCCGCCTCGGTCAGCAGCGTGCGCTGGGCGCCGGTATCCAGCACGAGCCGCACCGGCTTGCCGTTCACGGTGGCGGTCACGAACAGCAGCCCGCCCCGATAGACGACCGGCACGGTGGCAATGCGCTGCGGGATGCAGCCATGGCCGTTGCCGCCGATGACGAAGCCACCGTTCGGCCCCGGCGCGCAGCCAAGCAGGCTGCCCGCCCACAGGGCGAGGCCGGCCAGCCGCGCGAGACCGGCGCGGCGCAGCCGGCGCACGCTCAGGCCCGCGCTTTCAGAAGGTCGCGGATCTCGCCCAGCAGCGTCTCGGACGGGCTCGGCGCGGCGGGAGCGGGGGCCGGCGCGTTGTGGATCTTCATCCGGGTCAGCGCCTTGATGACCCAGAAGATCGCGAAACTGACGATCAGGAACTGGATGATCGCGTTGATGAACAGTCCGAAATTCAGCGTCGCCGCACCGGCCGCCTTGGCCGCTGCCAGAGTGGCGTAGTGCTGCCCGTTCAGGGAGACGAAAACATTCGAGAAATCGACGCCGCCGATCAGCACGCCGATCACCGGGTTGAGGATGTCCTTCACCAGGCTGTTCACCACCCCGGTGAACGCGGCGCCGATGACGATGCCGACCGCCAGATCGACCACGCTGCCGCGCATGATGAAGGCGCGGAATTCGGAGAGCCAGGACGGCGGGCGGATCTGGGTGGGCACGAGGGCCATGGGGCGAACCTCCTCCGGGTGGGACGGCTGCGGATTCCGCGACCCTACCATGCGATCGTCCGCCCGCCAGAAGGAAAAAGCGCCGACCGCCGCCGGATCAGACGCCGATCAGGGCGGCGTGACGTTGCTCGTCGGGAAGACACAGCGCGGCCAGCGCCGGGGCGACCGTTGCCGGTCCGGCCTGCTCGTCCGGCAGTTCGCCCGGGAAGGCTTCCCGCCGCAGCCGGGTCGCCATCGCCGGCGGGGCGAACAGATTGACCTTGAGCGGCGCGTTGGTGACCTCGTCGGCCCAGCTCAGGACCAGGTGCTCCAGCGCGGCCTTGCTGGCGCCGTACAGGCCCCAATAGGCCTTGGGGATACGGGCGCGGCGGTCGGTGACGAACACCGCCCGTCCCGCCGGGGCGGCGCGCAACAGCTTGTCGCAGCAGCGGATCAGCCGCCACGCGGCGGCGGCGTTCACCGCCATCGCGTCGTCCCACTCGCGCGGCATGATGTGCGGCACCGGGGTCAGGCGCCCCAACGTGCCGGCGGCATGCACCAGGATGTCCAGCCGGTGGAACCGCTCGAACAGGCTGGGGCCGACCGCGTCGATCGTCTCGCCCTCGTGCAGATCGAGCGGCAGCAGGGTGGCGGTGCCGCCGGCGGCGCGGATCGCATCGTCGGTTTCCTCGAGCCCGCCCTCGGTGCGCGCGGTGATCACCACATGCGCGCCGCGCCGGCCGAGTTCGATCGCGGTGGCGGCGCCGAGGCCGCGGCTGGCGCCGGTCACCAGTGCGACGCTGCCGGCGAGCGGGCGGTCCGCCATCGTTGCGGACATCAATGATCCTCCGCCAGCAGGCTGAGCTGGCGATCGGCGTTGTCGCCCTGATCGGGCAGCGCGATCGGGTAGTCCCCGGTGAAACAGGCGTCGCAATAATGCGGCGCGGCGGCATCCCGCCCCGGCTTGCCGACCGCGCGATAGAGCCCGTCGATCGACACGAAGGCCAGGCTGTCGGCGCCGATCTGGGTTGCCATCTCCTCGATCGAATAGCGCGCCGCCAGCAGCTTGCTGCGTTCCGGCGTGTCGATGCCGTAGAAGCAGGAATGCGTGGTGGGCGGCGAGGAGATCCGCATATGCACCTCCCGCGCGCCGGCCTGACGCACCATCTCGACGATCTTGCGGCTGGTGGTGCCGCGCACGATCGAATCATCGACCAGCACCACGCGCTGGCCCTGCAGGATGGCGCGGTTGGCCGAATGCTTGAGCTTCACGCCGAGGTTGCGGATGTGATCGGTCGGCTCGATGAAGGTGCGGCCGACGTAGTGGTTGCGGATTATCCCGAGCTCGAACGGGATGCCGCTTTCGGCGGCATAGCCCATCGCCGCCGGCACGCCGGAATCGGGCACCGGGACGATCACGTCGGCCGGCACGCCGGATTCGCGGGCCAGTTCGACGCCGATCCGCTTGCGCGCCGAATAGACCGGCATGCCTTCCATCACCGAATCGGGGCGGGCGAAGTAGATATACTCGAACACGCAGAATCGCTCGCGCTGGCGGGTGAACGGCTTGATGCTGCGCACGCCGTTGTCGTTGATCAGCACGATCTCCCCGGGCTCGACATCGCGCACGAACTCGGCGCCGACCATGTCGAGCGCGCAGGTCTCCGACGCCAGCACCCAGCCGCCGGTGCGCCCGCCCTCGGCGGCGCCGTGCAGCCGGCCGAGGATCAGCGGGCGCACACCGAGCGGGTCGCGCGCGCCGAGCAGCGCCTCATTGGTCAGTGCCACCAGCGAATAGGCGCCGACCACCTGCTTCAGCGCGTCGATCAGCCGATCCACCACCGTGGAATAGAGGCTGATCGCGATCAGGTGGATGAAGACTTCCGAATCGGTGGTCGATTGGAACAGGCAGCCGCGGCGCACCAGGGCGCGATGCAGTAGATGCGCGTTGGTCAGGTTGCCGTTATGCGCCACCGCCAGCCCGCCGAATTCGAAATCGGCATAGAGCGGCTGCACGTTGCGCAGGATGGTCTCGCCGGTGGTGGCGTAGCGGTTGTGGCCGATCGCGTGCGGGCCGGGCAGCCCGGCGATCACCCGCGCGTCGCTGAAATTGTCGCCCACCAGGCCCATGCCCTTGTGCGAATGGAAGCGCGCGCCGTCGTAGGTGACGATCCCGGCGGCTTCCTGGCCGCGGTGCTGCAGCGCGTGCAGGCCAAGGGCGGTCATCGCCGCCGCGTCCGGCGTGCCCCAGGTGCCGATGACGCCGCATTCGTCGTGGAAGTGGTCATCATCAGGCGCGGCGGGCGCGCGGTCTTGGATGGACGGCATAGGCAGGTCTCCTACTCCCGCCGCGGCGGGGTGGCGAGCGCGCGGCCTTGCGGCGCGGCGCGCAACAGGGACGCCAGCGACGGCGACGGATCGGACGGCGGCGGAGCGACCTCGGGCCGATCCCCCGCCGGCAGCCACTGCACGAGCCACACCGCGGTCGTATAGGCGAACGGCAAGGAGCGCGCGTTCTTGAGCGGCGTCGGCCATTCCTGCACCGGCACCACCATCTGCAGCAGGATATAGGCAACCGCGACCAGCACCGCACCCCGCCCGATTCCGAACAGCAGACCCAGGCTGCGATCCACCCCGCCGAAGGCCGAGTGACGCACCGCCTTGCCCAACGCCCGGCTCACCAGCAGCAGAACCACCAGCGCCACCAGGAACACGCCGCCGAAGGCAATCGGTTGCGCCAGTTCGGGATGGCTTGGCACCCAGGCACCGGCACGGCCCACCAGCTCCGGCCCCAGCCAGACCGCCAGCGCGCCGGCGCCGACCCAGGAGCCGATACCCAGCACCTCGTGCACGAAGCCACGCCCGAAAGCGAGCAGGCCGGAGATGGCCAGCACGCCCAGAACCGCCAGATCAACCCAGGTCATACCCCGCCTCCCGGTTCCGCGGGATGTATCGGACCCTGGCCGGCGGGCCAAGCGCCCTGATGCGGTTTCGCGGCCTTCCCGTCATGGCGGGGCCGTCGAGCCAGCCATCCGCCCCCGATCGTCCGTGCGCCGATGGGCGGGTCGCACCCGGCCATGATGGCAATGGTCGTGGCGGGTCTCTGTTGCGTGGCCAGCTGGTCCCTGAACCGGGAAGGCAGTTCAGGGGCAGGACACCAGGCCGGCCGACGCGGCCCAGGCGCGATCACGCCGGCGGCGGGGTTTCGTATTCGGGCAGGCGCCATGCCGCCGGTTCCCGCTCCGCCGCGTCGTACCAGGCGGCAACCAGCGGATGGGCGCGCACCGCCGCGCAATAGGCGCGGGAGGCGACGGACAGTTCCGGCCGCCAGGTCAGGAAGCGGGCCACCACCGGGGCATACATCGCATCCGCCGCGGTGAAGGCGGCGCCGAACAGGAACGCCCCGCCGGCGCCGAAGCGGGCGCGCGTGTCGGCCCACAGCGCTTCGATCCGGGCGATGTCGGCCAGCGCTTCGGGGGTGCGGCCGAGGCCGGCGAAATCGGCGCCGAGGTTCATCCACATCGCCCGGCGCAGACCGGTGAAGCCGCCGTGCATCTCGGCCGCGACCGAACGCGCGGCGGCGCGGGCGATGCGATCGGCCGGCCACAGCGCCGGGGTCTGCTCGGCGCAGTATTCGACGATCGCGAGCGATTCCCAGACCCGCGCGCCTGCGTGTTCCAGATAGGGCACGCGCCCGTTGGGGGAGACGGCGGCGATCGCTGCGGTGGGGCCGGGGCGGGTGAGCGGGATCACCACCTCCTCCACGTCCAGTCCGGCCAGTTGCACGGCGAGCCAGCCGCGCAGCGACCAGGAGGAGGTGCGGCGGTTGGCGATCACAAGGCGTCCGTCGGGCATCGGGTTCCCTCTCGCGGCGAGTCGGGGTGGGCGGCGTTGCATCCGCCTGCCGGCGCCCGGCCGTATAGCACGTCGCCCTGGGTCTCGGCTGCGCGCGGCCTATCCGCCGCGCCGCGACGGCATGGCGCTGAGCGCAACCCCCCCGAGCACCAGCGCGGTGCCGAGCAGGAAGCCGCGGTCCAACCGATCCCCGAACAGCACCGCCGAGGCAGCGATGCCGACCAGCGGCTGGCCGTACTGGGTAGCGGCGGCGATTCGCGCCGGCAGCCGGCTCAAGGCCCGGAGCCAGATCAGGATACCGAGCACGGTGACCATCAGGCCGAGATACAGCACCACGAAGACCGACGCGGGCGTCAGATGGACCGCGCGCGCCGGCACCATCGCCAGCGCGACCGGAACCAGGCCCAGCGCGGCGACGATCGAACTCCAGGCGGCGACCTCGATCACCCCCTCGCGCGCCGCCACTTCGACGCTGAAGACGTAGTAGCCGGCGATGCAGAAGGCCGACCCGAGCACCAGCGCGTCCCCGGTCAGCGCGCGTGCGCCGCCCGACGCCGCCGACGGCGCCGCGGCCCCCGCGCCTACCGCAAGCGCGATCCCCCCCAGGGCGACCGCGAAGCCCAGCAGATGCGCCGCGCGCAGCCGCTGGCGCAGCCGCAGCACCGCGAGCACGGCCGTCAGCACCGGGATGATCGCGGTGATCATGGTCGCCGTGGCGGCCGAGGTCCGCTGCACCCCCAGCATCTGCCCGAACTGGCCGGCGTCGATCCCGAACACCCCGAGGGCCGCCATCGCCGCCAGGGCGCGCGGGCGCGGCAGCTTCCGCCCGACCAGCAGCAGCGCGAAGCAGGGCGCCGCCACCAGATAGCGCAGCGCCACCAGCGCCGGCGCCGGAACGTCGCGCAGCCCGAGCTTCATCATCGGCACCGAAAGGCCCCAGATGACGGTCAGCAGCGCCAGCATCCCGAGCGCCCCGGCCCCGGCACGCGCTGGCACCGCGATCGCCCCGCCCGCGATCGTCCCCCCAGCGACCGGCCCCTCTGCGACCGGCCCCTCTGCGACCGACCCCCCTGCGACCGGCCCCCCTGCGACCGGCCCCTCTGCGACCGGCGCGGCCGGCGGCACCGGCATGGCGGGCTTCATGCCGGTGCCGTTCCTGGTTCCCGTCCCCTCTCAGCGCAGCGGGGAGAACGCCGCAGGCACCACCAGCATGTTCTCCTGCTTCAGCATCGTGCCGGCCGGCGATCCCGGCGGCCAGACGCCCTTGGCCACCGCCTCGGCGCGGATGCGCTGGCGCTCGGCGGCGTCCTTGTAGGCCCAGATGTGCACCCATTTGTTGAGCCCGCCGAGTTCCGAGGACCAGGCGGCCACCAGCGGCGACAGCTTGATCCGCTCGGGCACCTTGGCGGACCAGCGCTCGATCATGCCGGGCATCTGCCCGGCGGCCAGGGTGTAGCTGCGGATCTCGTAGATCGCGCCGAGCGTGCGCGGCTCCAGCGGCGGGGAGAACGGCGCCGGCAGATAGATCTCGCTGGTCATCGAGACGATGAACTCGGCAAGATCGGGCGGCCAGCCGCCGGCCTTCACCGCCTCGGCGCGGATGCGGGTGCGTTCTTCCAGGCTGGCATAGGGCCAGATATGGATCACGCGGTTCAGCGGCCCGACCTCGGTGTGCCAGAAGCCTGCCAGCGGCGAGAGCTTGGTGCGCGTCGGCAGCGCCGCGCCGAAGCGTTCCTCGAACGCCGGCACGGTGCCGGGCTTGAGGTCGTAGCTGCGCATTTCGATAATCATTCCGGCGTCTCTCCTCCCGAAGGGTTTGTGGTCGTTGAGCCGGGCTGCACGGTAGGGCGGCGTGGGGGCACGTCAAGCGGCGGTCCCGGCCGCGAAGTTCGGACCGGGATGTCGCTTTCCGGCCACAATCGCGCGGCTTGGTTGTCCGAATGCACGCGACCCGGCCACTCCTTCTGATCGGCTTGCTCGCGGTCGGCGGTTGCGCGGTGCGCGCCCCCGCGCCGACGGGGATCTGCGCCGAGTCCGGGATCGCGTCCTGGTACCGGCCGACCGCCGGACAGCGGCGCACCGCCGACGGGCAGATCGCCCGCGCCGACGAACTGACCGCGGCGCATCCGTTCCTGCCGTTCGGCACCGCCGTGCGGGTCACCGATGTCGAAACCGGGCGCTCCGTGACGGTGCGGGTGGACGATCGCGGCCCGTTCGTCGGGGGGCGGATCATCGATGTCTCGGCCGCCGCGGCGAGCCGGCTGGGGATCCGGCAGAACGGGATCGCGCGCGTGCGCCTGCTCGCCACGCCGGGACGGTCGGGGCCGGTGCCGGAGCGGGCCCCGAACGGGACGGTGGCGCGCTGCACGCCGGCCCTGGCTGCCGGCTGAGCTCGCCACCGGGGTGACGGGGCGGCGGAGGCGAGCCGCGTCCCTTGCCGCGCGCCCCCGCGGGCGACACATAGCGGCAGAACAGCCGATGGATCCCCGCACGATGTCAGCGCCCGCCCCCCAGCCGAACCTGAAGCAGCAGTTGCGCGCCATGGCGCAGGGCAGCCAGAGCCTGGCCGTCGCCTATATCGGCGTGGTCAACGCGCTGTTCTCCGCCCTGTATCGGCTCGAGCGCGCGGATGCGGCGGCGCTGGCCGCGGCGGCGGGGATGGACGCCGCCTATGTCCGGCGCTGGTGCGACGCGGCCTATGCGTTCGGCTATCTGGAGGCGGAGGGCGAGGTGTTCCGCCTGAGCGAAACCGGGGCGGCGATGCGGCCGGACGCGCCCGACACGCTGATGCCGATGGCGGTGCAGACGGTGCTGAACGCCCATGTCGCCGAACGCGCGGCGGGGCTGATGCGCAGCGGCGCGCGGCCGGGCGAGCAGGTGCTGGCCGAGCGCGAAACCGTGCTGCCGTGGTTCGGCCCGATGCTGGAAGCGAATTTCGCCGCCCTGTTCGAGCGGACGATCTGCCCCGGCGTGCCGATCTTCCGCGAGGTGGACGCGCGCGGCGGCCTGGTGGTCGATCTCGGCTGCGGCAACGGCTGGTATCTGCGCGCGCTGGCCCGGCGCTGCGGCGCGGTGCACGGGCTGGGCCTCGACGGGTTCGGCGAGAACATCGCCCAGGCGAACCGGCTTGCCGCGGCCGAGGGGTTCGGCGACCGGCTGCGGTTCGCCCATGGCGACGCGCATGACTTCGCGCTCGATGCCCCGGCCGACGTGATCGCGATGAACCGCGCGCTGCATCACGTGTGGGAAGCGGGCGGGGCGACGTTCATCCGCCGCCTGCGCGCGGCGCTGCGCCCCGGCGGCGCGGCGGTGATCTGGGAGCCGGCCTGGCCGGCCGACCGCGCCGCGCTGCGGGCGCCGGGACGGCGCGGCCTCGCGTTCCAGAATCTGTCCGAGCATGTGCAGGGCAACCACCTGCTGGCCGCGGACGAGATCGCCGCGGCCTTCGCCGCCGAGGGCATGGCGCCGGAGGTGTTCCGCTTCGTGGACGGTCAGGAGGCGATCATCGTCGCGCGCCGGCCGGCGTGAGCGGGGGGAGCGGCGTGACCGGGGGGGACTGGTGCCGACGCTCGGAATTGAACCGAGGACCTACTGATTACGAATCAGTTGCTCTACCCCTGAGCTACGTCGGCATCTGGCGCGCGGTGTCCGGGGCCTATAGCGAAAACCTCCCCCCCGGGCAACCGCGCCCTTGCCCCCTGCCCCGCCCCGGCTCTTGATAGGGCCCGCACAACGGAGGCCCGCATGCCCGCACGGTTCCAAGGACGCACCGCCATCGTCACCGGGGGGGCCGCCGGCATCGGCGCCGGCATCGCCACCCGCCTCGCCGCCGAGGGCGCCAGGCTCAGCCTCTGGGATCACGACGCGGACGCGCTGGCCCGCACCGCGGCGGCGCTCGATGCGCGCTTCGCCGCGACCCAGGGGCCGGTCCATACCGTCGCGCTCGACGTGACGGATGCGCCCGCCGTCGGCCGCGCCGCCGAAGCCGCGGCGGAGGCGCTGCTGGGGCGGATCGACATCCTGGTCGCCAGCGCCGGCATCTCCGGTCCCAACGGGCCGGTGGCGGAGTATCCGATCGCGGAGTGGAACCGGGTGATTTCGGTCAACCTCAACGGCGTCTTCTACTGCAACCGCGCCGTGGTGCCGCACATGCAGCGCGGCGGCTACGGGCGGATCGTCAACATCGCCTCGATCGCCGGCAAGGAGGGCAATCCCTACGCCGCCGCCTACTCCGCCTCCAAGGCCGGGGTGATCGGGCTGACCAAGTCGCTCGGCAAGGAACTGGCCGGCACCGACATCCGCGTGAACTGCGTGACCCCCGCCGCGGTGCGCACCGCGATCTTCGATCAGATGACGCCGCAGCACATCGACTTCATGCTGTCGAAGATCCCGCTCGGCCGGTTCGGCAAGATCGAGGAGATCGCCGCGCTGGTGTGCTGGCTCGCGTCCGACGAAGCGAGCTTCTCCACCGGCGCGGTGTTCGATATCTCCGGCGGGCGCGCGACCTACTAGCAACGGGACGGAACGATGACGCAGCAAGACCTCGGCTACACGCCCGCCACGAAACTGGCGGAGCTGATCCGCACGAAACGTCTTTCCCCGGTCGAAGCGATGGAAGCGATCCTGGGGCGCATCGCGGCGGTGAACCCGCGCGTCAACGCCTTCGCCCATCTTGCCGCCGACCGGGCGATGGACCAGGCGCGCGCGGCGGAAGCGGCGCTGCTGGGCGGCGGGCCGATCGGGCCGCTGCACGGCGTGCCGGTGACGATCAAGGATCTCGCGATCACCAAGGACATGCCGACGCAGTTCGGCACGCTGATGCTGAAGGGCAACCAGCCGACCGAGGACACGGTGATGGTGACCCGCCTGCAAGCGGCGGGCGCGATCGTGATCGGCAAGACCACGACCAGCGAATACGGCTGGAAGGGGGTGAGCGAATCCCCGCTCACCGGCATCACCCACAACCCGTGGAAGCACGGCTACAACGCCGGCGCCTCCTCGGCCGGGGCCGGCGCGGCGGCAGCAGCCGGGTTCGGCCCGCTGCACCAGGGCAGCGACGGGGCGGGATCGATCCGTATGCCGGCGCATTTCTGCGGCGTGTTCGGCTTGAAGCCGAGCTTCGGGCGTGTCCCGGCCTATCCGGTCAACGCCGGCGACTATACCTCCCACAACGGGCCGATGACGCGGACGGTGGCGGATGCGGCGCTGTTCCTTGCGGTCACCGCGGGGGCGCATCCGGACGACCACACCTCGCTGGAAGCGGGGCCCGCGGATTATCTCGGCCGGTTGCACGAGGGCGTGCGCGGCAAGCGGATCGCCTACAGCCCGGACCTGGGGCACGCGCGGGTCGATCCGGACGTCGCCGCGCTGGTCAAGGCCGCGGCGCTGCGCTTCGCCGCGCTCGGCGCCCATGTGGAGGAGGTGGCGATCCCCTGGGGGAAGCAGGGAGCCGAGCTGGTCCGCCTGTTCTGGCCGGCGCACATGACGCGGCTCGTGCCCAAGCTGCCGGAATGGGAAAGCCGCATGGACCCCGGCCTGGTGGCCTGCATCCGCGCCGGCGAGAAAGTGTCGATCGATACCTACCAGCTCGCCCGCGAGCGCAAATACGCCTATGTCGCCGCGATCCACCGCTGGTTCGAGAACTGGGACCTGCTGCTGACGCCGGCGGTTTCGGTCGCCGCCTTCCCGGCCGAGCGGCTCAATCCGGCGCACTGGCCGCAGCACGACTGGGACTGGGTGCAGTGGGCGGAGTTCTCCTACCCGTTCAACATGGCCTGGAACCCGGCCGCCTCCGTCCCCTGCGGCTTCACCGCCGAGGGGCTGCCGGTCGGCTTGCAGATCGTCGGCCGGCGGTTCGACGACCTGTCCGTGTTGCAGGCTTCCGCCGCGTTCGAGGCGGCGCAGCCCTGGGCGGATCGCCGCCCGGCGCTGGCGTAGGGGCGCGCGATGTCGCTCGCCGACCAGGTCACCCAGCACTATGCGCGCGAGGGGATCGCGGCGCGCATCCTCGCCGCGCTGCGCGAGAGCGCGGGGGCGGAGGCCGCGGTCACGCCCGAGGCGCTTGCGCCGCTCGATCACTTCCATGGCCGCGGCCTGGTGGCGACGGCGGAGTTGCTGGCGCTGCTCGCCCCCGCGCCGGGCGAGCAGGTGCTGGATATCGGCTGCGGCATCGGCGGGCCGGCGCGCTGGATCGCCGCGCGCGCCGGCTGCCACGTGACCGGGGTCGATCTGACCGCCGAATTCTGCGAGGCCGCGGTGGCGCTGAACGCGG
>JAJZVS010000078.1 GCA_021845555.1 Pseudomonadota bacterium | reverse complement strand
CGCTCCTGCGTGGCTGGGCGGCCCCGGCGCCGTGGATCCTGGCCGGCGGCCTGACGCCCGACAACGTCGCCGCGGCGATCCGCGCGAGCGGGGCGCCTGCCGTCGATGTCTCCTCCGGCGTGGAAAGCGCGCCGGGGGTGAAGGACCCGGCGCTGATCCACGCCTTCGTCCGCGCCGCGCGCGGCGGGTGATCGCATCGGGCGGGGGGATGCGTGGCCGCGGATCCGCCCCACCTCTGCGACAGGCGCATGGCCCCTGGCGGGCATCCGCGCCCCAACGCCGCACCCGGCCGCCGCCGCGCCTGGAGGATCCCATGCCGACCCGTCTGACCAAGGCCAAACACGCCGCCCTCGCGACGCACCTGCCCGCCTGGACCCTGCTGGCGGAGGAAGCCGGCGCGCACCCGCGGCCCGAAGCGATCCGCCGCCGCTTCCACTTCGCCGATTTCAGCGCCGCCTGGGGGTTCATGTCCCGCGTCGCCCTGCTCGCCGAGCAGCACGGCCATCATCCCGACTGGTCGAATGTCTGGAACCGGGTGGAGATCACCCTCACCACCCACGACGCCGGCGGGCTGACCGAGCGCGATGTCGCGCTGGCAGAGGCGATCGATGCGCTGGGCGGAGCCGAGGTCTAGCCAGCCTCGTCGGGCTGCACTTCCGCGTCCCGCCGCAGACGGTGGAAGCTGCGGCGGCTGAACGGCAGCATGCCGAGATAGATCAGCCCGGCCGCTGCCAGCGCCGCCCAGGGTTCGGCGACCAGTACCGCCGCGAACAGCCCGACGCCGAGCAGCAGCGGCAGCACGTATTCCGCCGGCACCTTGAAGTTCTTGAAGCTCCAGACCGGCAGGGTGGAGACCAGCAGCAGCGCCGTGCCGATCAGCATGACCGCGGCGAAGACCGGACTCTGCGCCACCGCCAGCAGCCACGACAGATGACGCGCCTTCGCCTCCAGCCCCAGGAACAGCGGGAGCAGCGCGAGCACGGCGCCGGCCGGGGCCGGCACGCCGGTGAAGAAGTTGTAGGCGTAGGCGGGGCGGGGCGCGCTGTCCAAGGCGGCGTTGAAGCGCGCCAGCCGCAGCGCCATGCAGACCGCGAACATCAGGCAGGGAATGAAGCCGGCCCCGCCGAGGTCCTGCAGCGACCACAGATAGAGGATGAACGCCGGCGCCACGCCGAAGCAGAAGAAATCCGCCAGGCTGTCGAACTCGGCGCCGAAGCGGGAAGTCGCCTTGAGCAGCCGGGCGATCCGGCCGTCCAGCCCGTCGATCGCCCCGGCCAACAGGATCGCCACCACGCCCGGGCCGAAATGCCCGTCGATGGCGAAGCGCAGCCCGGTGAGGCCCGAGCACAGCCCCAGCATCGTCAGGATGTTGGGCACCATCCGGTTGAACGACGGCCCCTTGTAGCGCGGGCGCACGCGCGGGCGGAGCCGCCCGTGCAGCCGGCGCATCGGCAGGCGGAGCGGCCCGCCGTCCGCGCCGCCCGCCTCGCCGGGCCGGCGGCCCGGTCCCGGCCAGCCGGGGCCGGGGGTCACGGTCATGCCGCCCCCCCGCCGGCGGTCGTGGGCGACAGCACGGCCAGCACGGTCTCGCCGCCGATCATGGTCTGGCCCTCCACCGCCAGCGGGCGCACGCCTTCCGGCAGATAAAGATCGGTGCGGCTGCCGAAGCGGATGATGCCGAAGCGCGCGCCGGCATGCACGGCGTCGCCCTCGCGCAGGTCGCACAGGATGCGCCGCGCGATCAGCCCGGCGATCTGCACCACCGCGATCTCCCGCCCGTCGGGCAGGCGGATCGCGATGGCGTTGCGCTCGTTCTTGTCGGAGGCCTTGTCGAGGCTGGCGTTGACGAAGGCGCCGTGGCGATAGGCGATGCGCGTCACGGTGCCGTCGGCGGGAATACGGTTCACATGGACATCGAGCACCGAGAGGAAAATCCCCACCCGCCAGCGCGGGGTCGGGCCGAGGCCGAGTTCCGGCGGCGGCACCGCCGGCGCGACCGAGACCACCTTGCCGTCCGCCGGCGCCAGCAGCACGCCGGCCTGGCCGGGCGGCACCCGCTCGGGGTCGCGGAAGAAATAGAGCGAGAACAAGGTGAACGCGAGCGCGAGCCAGGCCAGCCAATGCGCGAGCACGAGACCGATCAGGAACGCGGCCACCCCGCCCGCCAGGAACGGACGGCCGGCCCGGTGCGGCGGGGCCAGGACGAGGCGGAAACTATCGACCAGGGACATGGGAGGGTTATGGGAGACTTGCCCGCCGCCCGGCAAGGCCGCGCATGCGGACGTCCGGACGGACCCGCCCGGCGGCCCCCGCGCGAGCCCCCGGTGCGAGCCCCCGGAGCGAGCCCCCGGAGCGCGGGCGTCAGCGCGCGGCGCCCCGGGCGGGTGGCTGCGGCGGGTGGCGCGGCTTTGGCGGCAGGGCGAAGGTCTGACCGGGGAAAATCAGGTTCGGATTGGCGATCTCGGCCCGGTTGGCCTGGTAGATCGTCGGGTAGTCCTTGCCCTTGCCATAGTGCAGCCTGGCAATGCGCCACAGCGACTGGCCCGGCCGCACGGAAAGCCGCGCTCCCGCCGGGCGTCGCGGGCCGGACGCGCGGGCGGGGCCGCGCCCGGCGTTGGCTGCCGTGGACGCAAGCACGGTCCTTGGGGGAGCGGTCCCTCTGGCGACGGCGCGCGTCCCGGCGAGCACCCGGCCGGCCGGCCCGGCCCCCGAACCAACCGGGCCCGGCGCCGCAGGGATCGACGCCGCGACTGTCGCGGGCGGCGCCCCGCCGCCGCCTGCCGCGGGGCCCGACGGGCCGGCCTGCGCGGTCGACGGGATGGCAGCCGGGGCGGCGGGCACGGTCAGATGCAGCGCCGCGCTGCCGGGCAGCACCGCCCCGCCGGGCAGCGTCGCCGACAGGGTGAGCCGAGCCGGTCCCGGCGGCAGGGGCCGGTTCGGCAGCAACAGCCAGTTGCCGGCCGAATCGGCGTGAGCGCGGCCCAGATCCCGCCCATCCGCCCGCACCGCGACGACCGCATCCGGCGCCGCGCGGCCGGCGATCACCGCATGCCCGCCGGGCTCGATCCGCACGACATCGAAGCTGGGCGGCACCGCCGCATTCGGCGCGGGAGCGGCGCGCGGCAGCTTCGCCGGCGCGGCAGGATGGTCAGCGGCTGGTTGGACGGCGACCGCCCCCGGGGGAGCGGCGGCGTGGGGACCGACCGGCGCGTGCCACCAGACGGCAATCCCCGCGCCGAGGACAAGCACCGCGACCGTGCTGAACACAGTGACCAACGCCGGCCGCAGCGGGGGCGGGGGCGGGCGGGCAGCGGGCGGGCGCGGGGAGGGCTCCGTCATCGGTCGCAACCTCGGCCGGTCTCGGGGGGAGCGTCGGAACGGCCGGACCATGCGGCGGTTCCGCCGGTGGCGCAACCTTCGATGCCGGCCGCGGGGCACGAAAATCCGCTTCCCTTCGCCGCCGGGATCGGCATTGTGCGCCGCACCGTCCGGGGCGGACACGCTGGGCGAGCACGCCCGGCCACGCCAGCAAGGAGCCTGCGATGCAACAACCGGTCACGGTCTGGGATGCGCCGGTGCGGCTGTTCCACTGGGCGATCGTCGTGCTGGTGGGCACCAGTTGGCTCACCCAGCATGAGGGCTGGATGAGCTGGCATTTCTACTCGGGCTACGCGATCGGCACGCTCCTGCTGTTCCGCGTGCTCTGGGGCGTCGTCGGCAGCGAAACCGCGCGCTTTACGCATTTCCTGGCCGGCCCGCGCGCGGCGCTGCGCCACCTGCGCCATCTGGCGCGGCCGGAGCCGGACGAGCAGGTGGGTCACAACCCCGCCGGCGGCTGGATGGTGCTGCTGATGCTCGCGCTGCTGGCGGTGCAGGTCGGCACCGGCCTGTGCGCCAACGACCAGGCGGATACCTACGGCCCGTTCGCCGACGCGCTGGGCCAGCACCTGAGCGACCGGCTGACCGACATCCATGGGCTCACGTTCACGCTGATCGAGATCGCGGTGGCGCTGCATATCGCCGCGCTGCTCGCCTATGCGGCGTTGAAACGGCACAATCTGGTGCGGCCGATGCTGACCGGCCGAAAGCTTCTGCCGGCGCATCGCACGCCGCCGCGGCTGGCCAGCCCCTGGCTGGCGGCGGCGCTGCTGGCCGCCGCCGCCGTGCTGGTGACGTTCGTGGTCGTCCGGTTCGGTTCTACCTAGCGCGGAACTGCTTGTGGCAGGTGCCGCAGGTGCCGCCCAGCACCTTGAGCTGGGCCGCGAAAGCCGGGCCGTTGTCGGCCCTGGCGAGCAGGGCGAGCTTCCGCGCCGCCGCCGAGGCGTTGGCGGCGTCCTTCTCGAAACCGGCGCGATCCTTCCAGATCGCCGGCAGTGCCTTGGTGTTGTCCCCGCGGTCGCTGCCGGCGGGGAACAGGGTAGGGAATTGCTGCATCCATTTGGCGATCGCCATCGCGGTGCCGGCGTATGGCTTCACCGGCAGCCGGTGGATCACCGCCTGGCGCATGCCGATGAACGATCCCGTCACGAGATCCTGGCCCGCCTGCCGGGTCCTGATCGGGTCGAACCCCGGCGCGGCGGCCCGGGCCCCGGCCCCCGCCATCCCCGCCAGCACCAAAGCCAACGCGATCGTCGTCTGTCGCCGCATCTGCGAATCCTTCTCTGTCGTTGCGAAGTCCAGGCTGCATCTTGCGGGTTTCCGCCACCGGCGCCACAGGAAACCGCCGTGTGCGCCGCGGTTGTCCGCAAATTGTCATCCCGACCCAGGAGCCCCATCATGTCCCCGATTCGATCCGTCGCCGTGTTCTGCGGCTCCCGCTCCGGCACCGACCCGGCGTATGCCGCCGCCGCCGCCGCACTCGGGCGCGGGCTGGCCGCGGCGGGGATCAGCCTCGTCTACGGCGGCGGCAAGATCGGGCTGATGGGGGTGCTGGCGGACGCGGCGCTGGATGCCGGCGGACAGGTCACGGGCGTGATCCCGGCGTTCCTGATGCGGCTGGAGGTCGCGCATCCCGGCCTGCCCGAACTGCTCACCACCGACAGCATGCACGCCCGCAAGCAGCGCATGTTCGAACGCGCGGATGCGTTCGTCGCCCTGCCCGGCGGCCTCGGCACGCTGGACGAGATCGTCGAGATCATCACCTGGCGGCAGTTGCGGCTGCACGACAAGCCGATCCTGCTGTGCGACGTCGCCGGCTCCGCCGCGCCGCTGGTGGCCGCGGTGGAGGCGATGATCGCCCGCGGCTTCGCCGATCCCGCCACGCGGGGTCTGTTCGAGGTGGCCGATGGCGTGGCGGCCACGCTCGCCCGGCTCGGCACCTTGTCGGCGGAGGGCGGCGGGGCTGCCGAACGCCTGTAGCCGACACGGGCCGCCCCGCTTGCCCGCGCGGCCTCCCGCTCCTATCCCCGCGCCAGGCAACCCGTAGGGCTTTTCCCATGTCCGGTCCCATGTCCCGCTGGCAGTTCTGGATCGATCGCGGCGGCACCTTCACCGACGTCGTCGCCCGCGCGCCGGACGGACGGCTTTCCACCCACAAGCTGCTGTCGGAGAACCCGTCGCGCTACCGCGACGCGGCGCTGGCCGGCATCCGCGCCGTGCTCGGCCTGTCCGCCGACGCGCCGATCCCGCCCGGCACCATCGACTGCGTGAAGATGGGCACCACCGTCGCCACCAACGCGCTGCTGGAGCGCAAGGGCGAGCGCACGCTCCTGGTGGTCAACCGCGGCTTCGCCGACGCGCTGCGCATCGGCAACCAGACTCGCCCGCGCCTGTTCGACCTCGCGATCACCCTGCCCTCGCTGCTGTACGAACAGGTAGTCGAACTTCCCGGCCGGGTCGGCGCGGACGGGGCGGAGCTCGAACCGCTCGACGAAGCCGCCGCGGCTGAAGCCTTCGCCGCCGCCCGCGCCCAGGGCATCGCCGCCTGCGCGATCGTGCTGATGCACGCGTGGAAATATCCCGATCACGAACGCCGGCTGGCCGCGCTCGCGCGCAACGCCGGCTTCACCCAGGTGTCCGCCAGCCATCAGGCCAGCCCGCTGCTGCGGCTGGTGCCGCGCGGGGATACCACCGTGGTCGATGCCTATCTCTCGCCGATCCTGCGCCGCTACGTCGATCAGGTGGCGGGCGAGCTGGAAGGCGTGCGGCTGTTCTTCATGCAGTCGAACGGCGGGCTGGCGGAGGCGCATAGTTTCCAGGGCAAGGACGCGATCCTGTCCGGCCCCGCCGGCGGCATCGTCGGCGCCGCGCGCACCGCCGCGATGGCGGGCTTCGACCATATCATCGGCTTCGACATGGGCGGCACCTCCACCGATGTCGCGCTCTATGCCGGCGGGTTCGAGCGCGCGTTCGAGACCGCGGTGGCCGGCGTGCGCATGCGCGCGCCGATGATGGCGATCAACACCGTGGCCGCCGGCGGCGGCTCGATCCTGCGTTTCGACGGCGCGCGCTTCCGCGTGGGGCCGGAGAGCGCCGGCGCGGTGCCGGGCCCGGCCTGCTACCGCGGCGGCGGTCCGCTGACGGTGACGGATGCCAATGTCTGCGTCGGCAAGATCCAGCCCGCGCATTTCCCGGCGATCTTCGGCCCCGGCGGCGACTTGCCGCTCGATGGGGCGGTGGTGGCCGAGAAATTCGCCGCCCTCGCCACGGAGATCGCGGCGGCCACCGGCACCGAGCGCACGCCCGAGCAGGTGGCGGAAGGCTTCCTGCGCATCGCGGTGGCCAACATGGCCAACGCGATCAAGCAGGTCTCGGTACAGAAGGGCCACGACGCGTCGCGCTTCGCGCTCACCTGCTTCGGCGGCGCCGGCGGCCAGCACGCCTGCCTGGTGGCCGACGCGCTGGGAATGGAGACGGTGTTCCTGCACCCGTTCGCCGGCGTGCTGTCCGCCTACGGCATGGGGCTGGCCGACCAGTCGGTGCTGCGCGAGCAGGCGGTGGAGGTGCCGCTGACGGCAGACGCGGTGCCGCTGCTGGCCGCCCGCGCCGAGGCGCTGGCGGAGGAGGCGCGCGACGCGCTCGCCACCCAGGGCGCCGATCCGGCTGCCATCGTCGTGCGCCGCAAGGTGCACATCCGCTACGCCGGGACCGAGGCGGCGCTGATCGTGGACCTCGCCGGCCACGACGCCATGGTGGCGGCGTTCACCGAAGCGCACCGCACCCGCTTCGGCTTCGCCACCCCGGATCGCGCGTTGACGGCGGAGGCGGTCGCGGTGGAAGCGATCGCCCCCGGCGAGCAGGTGACCGAGGCCCGACTTCCCCCGCGTGCGTCCGGGGGCCCGGTGCCGATCGACCACGTGCGCCTGTTCAGCGGCGATGCCGCGCACCAGGCCCCGGTGTTCGACCGCGCCGCGCTGCTGGCGGGCGATACCATTGCGGGCCCGGCGCTGATCCGCGAGGCCAACGCCACCACCGTGGTCGAGCCCGGCTGGGCGGCCGAGATCACCGCGCACGACCACATGCTGCTGCGCCGTGCCGTGCCGCTGCCCGCCCGCCTCGGCGCCGGGGGGGACCGGCCGGACCCGGTGCTGCTCGAACTGTTCAACAACCTGTTCATGAACGTCGCCGAGCAGACCGGCGCCGTGCTGCAGAACACGGCGATGAGCGTGAACATCAAGGAGCGGCTGGATTTCTCCTGCGCGATCTTCGACGCCACCGGCGCGCTGGTCGCCAACGCGCCGCATATCCCGGTGCATCTCGGCGCGATGGGCGAAAGCGTGCGCACGGTGCTCGCGCGCCGGCGCGACACGCTGAAGCCCGGCGACGTGGTGACGCTGAACAACCCGTTCAACGGCGGCACGCATCTGCCGGACATCACCGTCATCACCCCGGTGTTCGACGCCGCCGGGCGGGAGATCCTGTTCTTCGTCGGCTCGCGCGGCCACCACGCCGATATCGGCGGCATCACGCCGGGCTCGACCCCGCCCGCCTCCACCACGCTGGAGGAGGAAGGCGTGGTGATCGACGATTTCCTGCTGGTGGACGGCGGAGGCTTCCGCGAAGCGGCGTTCCGTGCCGTGCTGGCCGGCGCGCGCTACCCCGCGCGCAGCCCGGACGTGAACGTCGCCGACATCAAGGCGCAGGTCGCAGCCAACGAGAAGGGCGTGCGGGAGCTGCAACGGGTGGTGGCGCAATACGGCTGGGAAACGGTCGCGGCCTACATGCGCCACGTGATGGACAACGCCGAGGAAAGCGTGCGCCGGGTGATCGACCGCTTGCGCGACGGCGCGTTCGACTACCGGATGGACGACGGCGCTTTGCTGCGCGTGGCGGTGCGGGTCGATCGCGCGGCACGGCGGGCGGTGATCGATTTCACCGGCACCTCGGAGGAACGCCGGCACAACAATTTCAACGCGCCCTCGGCGGTAGCGCGCTCGGTGGTCCTGTACGTGTTCCGTTGCCTGGTGGGCGACGACATCCCGCTCAACGACGGCTGCCTGAAGCCGCTGGATATCGTCATTCCGCCTGGCACGTTCCTTTCCCCCACGCCCGGGCGCGCGGTGGTGGCGGGCAATACGGAGGTGTCGCAGGCGACCTGCAACGCGCTGTTCGGCGCGCTCGGGGCAATGGCGTGCTCGCAGGCGACGATGAACAACTTCCTGTTCGGCGACGCGACGTATCAATATTATGAAACCATCTGCGGCGGCACCGGGGCGGGGCCCGGGTTCGACGGCACCTCCGCGGTGCAGACGCACATGACCAACACGCGGATGACCGATCCCGAGGTGCTGGAACTGCGCTACCCGGTGCGGCTGGAGGCATTCTCGATCCGCCGTGGCTCGGGCGGGGCGGGGCGCTGGCACGGCGGGGACGGGTCGGTGCGGCGGATCCGCTTCCTGCGCCCGATGACGGCGGTGATCGTCGCCTCCCGCCGCAACGTGGCCCCGTTCGGGCTGGCGGGCGGGGCGGACGGCGCCGCCGGGCGGCAATGGGTGGAGCGGGCGGACGGGACGCGCGAGGTGCTGTCCGGCACCGACAGCGCCGAACTCGCCGCGGGGGATGCGTTCGTGATCGAGACGCCCGGCGGCGGGGGATATGGGGCGGCCTGACGGCGCCAGGACGATCCGGGCGTCCGCTCGATACCCGTCGCGAAGTTGATGCAGATCAGCGCAGCCGGGCGGCGGCCGATGTAGGAACGGACCATGTCGCGCGGTCTGCTTCTGGAACTCGGCTGGGTGGTGGCGCTGAAACTCGCCCTCCTCACCCTGTTGTACGTCCTGTTCTTCTCCCCGTCCCACCGCAACCCGGTCGATGCGGCGTTCCGGATCGCCGGGCCGGCGCCGCCTGCCCTTATGTCCCCCCGCCTGCCCGCCACGCACCAGCAGGACTAGACAAGATGGACGTCGTCACCCTCTCCCGCCTGCAATTCGGCATGACCGCGCTCTATCACTTCCTGTTCGTGCCGCTGACGCTCGGCCTCTCCGTGCTGCTCGCGATCATGGAAGCGGTCTATGTCACCACCGGACGCACCATCTGGCGGGACGCGGTGAAGTTCTGGGGCACGCTGTTCGGCATCAACTTCGCCATGGGCGTCGCCACCGGCATCACCATGGAGTTCCAGTTCGGCACCAACTGGGCCTACTACTCGCACTACGTCGGCGACATCTTCGGCGCGCCGCTCGCCATCGAAGGGCTGATGGCGTTCTTCCTGGAAGCCACGTTCGTCGGCCTGTTCTTCTTCGGCTGGGACCGGCTGACCCGCGTACAGCACCTGGTCGTCACCTGCCTGATGGCGCTCGGGACCAACCTCTCGGCGCTGTGGATCCTGATCGCCAACGGCTGGATGCAGTACCCGGTCGGCGCGCGGTTCGATCTCGCCACCATGCGCATGGAAGTCACCGATTTCGCCGCCGTCGTGCTCAACCCGGTGGCGCAGGCGAAGTTCGTGCACACGGTCTCGGCCGGCTATGTGGTCGGCTCGATGTTCGTGCTGTCGATCAGCGCCTTCTACCTGTTGCGCGGGCGGCACCGGGCGCTGGCAATCCGTTCGATGACGGTGGCGGTGAGCTTCGGTCTCGCCTCGGCGCTGTCGGTGGTCGTGCTCGGCGACGAGAGCGGCTACATGGCGGGGCTGAACCAGAAGATGAAGATCGCCGCGATCGAGGCCGACTGGCGCACCGAACCGGCGCCGGCGTCCTTCACCGTGATCGGCATCCCCGACATCGCCGCCCGGCACACCGACTATGCGGTCAAGATCCCGTATCTGCTGGGCCTGATCGCCACCCGCTCGCTCGACGGGAAAGTGGAGGGGATCGAGAACCTGGTCGATGTCGCCAAGCATCGCATCACCAGCGGCATGCAGGCGTACGGGGCGATGGAGACGCTGCGCACCCATCCGGCCGACGCCACCGCGCTCGCCGCCTTCAAGGCGCATGTCGGCGATCTCGGCTACGCGCTGCTGCTCAAGCGCTACACGCCGACCGTGACCGATGCGACACCGGCCCAGATCGAGGCCGCCGCCTGGGACACCGTGCCGGCGGTGCTGCCGCTGTTCTTCACCTTCCGCATCATGGTGGCACTCGGGTTCTATTTCATTGCGCTGTTCGCGACGATGTTCTGGCTGGCCTCGAAGCGGCAACTGGAACGGCATCGCTGGCTGCTGCGCCTGTGTCTGTGGTCGCTGCCGCTGCCCTGGCTCGCCGCCGAACTCGGCTGGTACGTGGCCGAGGGCGGACGCCAGCCCTGGACCATCGACGGCGTGCTGCCGACCTTCCTGTCGGTCTCCTCGGTCAGCGCCACCGATGTCGTGCTCTCGCTGGTGGGGTTCGTGGTGCTCTATTCGGGCCTCGCGGTGGTGGAGATGTTCCTGATGGTCCGCGCGATCCGCCAGGGCCCGGAGCCCTATGGGCCCGAGGCGGGTCCCGGCCGGCCCCACCGCGCCGGTGGCCTGACGGAGGCGGTGTGATGGGCACCTACGAAATCCTGCGGCTGCTGTGGTGGGCGGTCCTCGGCGTGCTGCTGATCGGCATCGCGGTGATGGACGGGTTCGACATGGGCACCGCCATCCTGCTGCCGTTCGTTGGGCGCACCGATATCGAGCGCCGCGTGGTCATCAACACCGTCGGGCCGGTGTGGGAAGGCAACCAGGTCTGGCTGGTGCTCGGCGGCGGGGCGACCTTCGCCGCCTGGCCGCCGCTGTATGCGGTGGCGTTCTCGGGGTTCTATCTGGCGATGCTGCTGCTGCTCGCCTCGCTGATCCTGCGCCCTGTCGGCTTCAAGTTCCGCAGCAAGATGGCGGGCACCGGCTGGCGGGCGTGGTGGGATTTCGCGCTGTTCCTCGGCGGGCTGGTGCCGGCGCTGGTGTTCGGCGTGGCGTTCGGCAACGTGCTGCAAGGGGTGCCGTTCCGCTTCGACTACATGCTGCGGATGACCTACACGGGGTCCTTCTTCGGCCTGTTCAACCCGTTCGCGCTGCTGTGCGGCCTTACCAGCGTGGCGATGCTGACCTTGCACGGCGCCAGCTGGCTGGCCGCCAAGACCGAGGGCGACGTGGCCGCGCGGGCCCGCCGCGCCGGCGGGTTCGCCGGGATCGCGCTGCTGGTGCTGTTCGCGGCGGGCGGCCTCTGGGCCAGCCGGCTCGACGGCTACGCGATCCTGCATTTCGCCGGGACGGACGCGCCGTCCAACCCGCTGCTCAAGCAGGTGGGACGGGTGCCGGGCGGGCTGATGGCGAATTATGCCGCCTATCCCTGGATGCTGGCCGCGCCGGTGCTGGGATTCGCCGGCACGCTGGCCGCGCTCGGG
>JAJZVS010000077.1 GCA_021845555.1 Pseudomonadota bacterium | reverse complement strand
ATGATCATCCAGAAGACTCTGGCATGAGGCGGGCCGGGGCATGAGGCGGGTCGGGGCATGAGGCGGGCCGGGGCATGAGGCGGGCCGGGGCATGACGCGGGGTGGGGCATGAACGCACCGCTGCTGGCGCTCGCGGCGCTGGGCTGGCTGGTGATGGCCGGCGGCGGAACGGTCTTCGCTCTGGCCGCCGCGCGGCAGCGCCGCCTGCGCCGGCGGATCGATGTCGCGCGCGGCCGGGCGCCGGAGGCCGAACCCACCGCCGCGGCGGCGTTGCGCAACGCACCCGCGCGCGTGGTGGCGGCGCTGGGCCGGCTGATCGCGCAAAGCGGCGTGCTGCCGGGGCGCACGCTGGCGGAGCTGCAACAGACCCTGACCACCGCCGGCCTGCGCGGCGGCAACGGGCTGGCGCTGTTCGTCGGCGCCAAGATCGTTCTGATGACCGTGCTGCCGCTGGCGGCGTTCGTCGCGTTGCACGGCGCGGCGTTGCGCCCGCCGCTGCGCTGGGCAGCGCTGGGCGGCGTCGCGCTGACCGGGCTGCTCGCGCCCGACTACGTGATCAAGCAGATGCGCGCGCGGCATGTGGCCGGGTTGCATCGCGGCCTGCCGGATGCGCTCGATCTGCTGGTGATCTGCGCCCAGGCCGGCCTCGGGCTGGAAGCGGCGATCGCGCGCGTGGCCGAGGAGATCGCGCCCGCCCACCCCGCGATCGCGCGCGAGCTGGAAATCACGTCGCGGGAATTGCAGATCACCGCGGAAAGCCGCCTGGCGCTGGACAGCCTGGCCCGGCGCACCGGCCTCGACAGCTTGCGGCGGCTGGCCGCCACGCTGACGCAGAGCCTGCACTACGGCACCCCGCTGGTAGCGGCGCTGCGCGGGCTGTCGGCCGAACTGCGCCAGGAAGCGCTGACCCGGTTCGAGGAACGGGCGGCGCGGCTGCCGGTGATGCTGACGCTGCCGATGGTCGTGTTCATCCTGCCCTGCGTCTTCATCGTCGTGGGCGGCCCGGCGGTGCTGCAGATTCTGGCGGCGCTGCATCACGCATGAAAGGACACCCGCGCATGGCGGCACGATCGCGACCCCGGTCCTGGCTTCCGGTCCTGCTGGCCGCGACCCTGGCCGCACCCCTGGTCGGGTGTGCCGGGACGATGGCGCCCTCCGGCCTGGGCGCGACGGGGGCGAACCAGGGGGCGGCGCTCGCCCGCGCCGCCCTGGCCGACGGTGCGCCGGCGGTGGCCGTGCGCGCCAGCACCGAGGCCCTGGCCCGCCATCCGCACGATCCGGCCCTGTTGCTGGTGCGCGCCCAGGCGCTCGCCGCGCTCGGCCAGCCCGAGGCCGCCGCCGCGGGGTTCCGGGCGGTATTGGCCCAGGATCCATCCTCGGTGGCGGCGCGGCTTGGCCTCGGGCGGGTCCTGCTGCACAGCGATCCGGCCCGCGCCGCGGCCGAGTTCCGCGCCCTGCTGGCCGCCGCCCCGCACGATGCCGCCGGCTGGAACGATCTCGGCATCGCCCGCGACCTGCAAGGGAAACACGCGGCGGCGCAGGCGGCCTATCGGGCGGCGCTGGCGGCCCAGCCGGGGCTGCGTGCCGCCCAGGTGAACCTGGCGCTGTCGCTGGCGCTCGGCGGCAACGCGGCGGAGGGGGTGCGGCTGCTGCGCCCGCTCGCCCCGCCCGGCGCGCCGGAGCGGATTCGCCAGGACCTCGCCGCCGCGGTGGCGATGGACGGGGATCAGCCGGGGGCCACGGCGATCCTCGCCGGCTCCCTGCCCGCGGATCAGGCGGCGCAAGCGGTGCGCGCCTATGCCGCCCTGGCCGCCCCGATCAGCCCGGCGTCCCCTCCGGCAGCGGGATCGTCAGCATCAGCGCGCTGAGTGCCTTGCCATGCGGATCGATCGCCAGCGAGCGCGTCACGCCCCCGCCCAACGCGCCCTCGATCACGAAGTTCAGCGCCCGCAGCCCCGGCAGTTCGTAGCGCCGCACCGGACCCGCGGTCAGATGGGCGAACGCAGCCGCCACCCGCGCCGCCGTCAGTTCCCGCCGCAGCACCTCCCACCCCGCCTGATCGTAGGCGGTGACGGAGATGTTGGAGGTATTGCCCTTGTCCCCGGCGCGGGCATGGCCGAGGTCGTAAACGCGCAGGCTCATCGCGGCGTCTCCAGCAGGATCTCGGGATGCACCAGGTGACGCGGCAGCAGGACCGATTTCACCGCCAGCACCTCCCGCGCGCCGAGGTTGATGCCGCCGCCGGCCATGCCGGGTCCTTGCATATGCAGCGCGCGGATCTCCGCCCCCACCGCCTCGGCCGCGCGCTTGCTGTCGGTCCGGGCGGCGATGCGCAGCCGCACTTCGTAGGGTTCGGGCTTCGCCCCGCCGCCACTGCCGTGCAGGCTGGTCAGCCCGATCAGGTCGCAGCGCATCTCGCTGTAGGTGAACCCCTGCCGCCGCAGCCGTTCGCGCACCACCTCGGCCGCGAGTTCGGCCCGCGCCACCGCGTTCGGCCCGGCGTATCCCATCTCGCCCGAGCCGATATAGCCGTCGAAATAGCCCACCACGACCTTGTAGGTGTCGGTGCGCGGCCGGGCTCGCGCGCCCAGCACCGCCACCCGATCCGCCGCCTCCTGGCGGAACGTCACCCCGGTGATGTCGAGCACGCAGTCGGGCGTGATGTAGGCCGTGGGATCATGCATTTCGTAAAGGATCTGCTCGGTGCAGGTGGCCGCATCGAGCCGTCCGCCCGAGCCGGGCGTCTTACCCAGGGTGATCGCGCCGTCGGGCGTGACATCGACGAACGGGTAGCCGAGACCGGCCAGGTCCGCCACGTCCTTCTTCCCCGGATCGGCGAAGCAGCCGCCGGTGAGCTGGCCGGTGCATTCCAGCATATGCCCGGCGAGCGTGCCGGCGGCGAGCTTGTCCCACGCGTCGTAGGCCCATCCGAACGCGTGCAGCATGGGGCCGAGAAACAGCGCCGGATCGGCCACCCGTCCTGTCAGCACCACCGGCGCGCCGGTATCGAGCGCCGCGGCGATCACATCCGCCCCCAGATAGGCGTTCGCCGCCGCCATGCGCCCCAGCAGGGATTCGAGCGGCGCGCCGTCCTCCATCAGGCGCAGTTCGGGCATGCGGCGGATGGTCTCGGCGACGTCGTCGCCCAGCACCACGGCGCAGCTGGTCTCGGGGCAGCCCCAGCCGGGGGCGGCGTCCAACACCGCGCGGGCCGCGCCGCGCGGGTTCGCCGCGCCCATGTTGGAAACGATCCGCACGCCGCGCGCGGTTGCCGGCGGCAGGATCGCCCGCATCCGTTCCAGCAGCGTGGGGGTGAAGCCCTTGGCCGGATCGCGGGCGCGGTCGAGCGATTCGCGGGCGATGGTGCGCTCGGCCAGGCATTCGCAGCAGATGTAATCGAGTTCCCCGCGCTCGATCAGTTCCACGGCGGGGGGGATGCGATCGTCCGACATGCCGGCGCCGGCACCGATTCGCAGGGTCGAGGGGGTTGGGATGGCGGGTCTCCTTCACCGGGGTGACGAGGCACGGGGTCGATCACAATCCCGTGTACGATTTTACGCGAGAATGACGTGACACGCACGGTAAAGTTTCCAGCATGTGAAAAAACGCCATCATCGAGCCGGGCAATGAAAAAGCCGGCGAAGAGATCGAACACCAACAAGCCAACGGCAACGAGAAGGAGTTGTTTTCCATGTCCCAGAGCAAGCCCAACTTGGTCGTTTCTTCCGCGACCACCGACGCCGGCAAGGTCCGCCTCGGCGCCTTCGCACCCACGTTGCCCACCACCACCGACGCCGGCAAGGTCCGTCTCGGCGCCTTCGCCCCCACGCTGACCACCACCACCGACGCCGGCAAGGTCCGCCTCGGCGCCTTCGCCCCCACGCTGCCCACCACCACCGACGCCGGCAAGGTCCGTCTCGGCGCCTTCGCCCCCACGCTGCCCACCACCACCGATGCCGGCAAGGTCCGTCTCGGCGCCTTCGCCCCCACGTTGCCCACCACCGCCGACGGCGCGAAAATCCGCGGAGCCTGACTCCACCCGCTGCCGCCATTTTCCTGACTGGACGAAAGGGGCGCTGCCTGTGGCAGCGCCCCTTTCGTCCGTGGCCGCCTGCGCAACTTCCCGCAGCCGGGGTGCGCGCGGAAAAGCCGAGGGGTGCCATCGGCCGGCAGAACATGGCAGAGGGGGACCCGCGGTCGATCCACCGCAACATCGGGGTTACAAATCCCGGCGATAGGAAGGCCATGACGCACCTCCCGCCGTCTCAACGGGCCAGCCGGCCACGACCGGCCGCCCAAGCTCGCCGTCGCCGCGCGGAATTCGGAGCCTGCCCGATCGCCACAGCATTGCCGTGCCGCGAGGCGGATTCGATCGCGGCACCCGCGGGGCGGTGCGCGTGAGGCCACGCACGGGCCGACGCATCGCCGCCCTGGTTGCGACCGGATGGCTCGCGGGCTGTCAGGTCGGCCCCGCCTTCCGGGCGCCACGCCCGCCGGTTCCTCCGCGTTTCGACGCCGCCGCGCCGGCCAACGCGCCGCCTGCCTGGCCCCAGCCCGGCTGGTGGCGGAACTTCGGCTCCGCGGAATTGAGCCTCCTGGTGGAACGGGCACGGCAGCATAATTTCTCCGTGCGGGTCGCGGTTGCGCAGCTGGAGATCGCCAACGCCCAGGTCCTGGGCGCCGGCGCCCCGCTGCTGCCAAGCCTCAGTGCCGCGGGCAGCGGCAGTTTCTCCCAGACCGGCCCCGGGGCCGCCTCCTCCGGTGCCGGCGGTTTCGCCGGCGGCAAGAACATCGACACGAGGCGCTTCTCCGCCACGCTGAATGCCTCCTACGAGATCGACTTCTGGGGCAAGAACCGCGACGCGCTGGAAGCGGCGGAAGCCAACGCCGCGGCGGCGGGGTTCAACGCCGCCACCGTCGCACTGACCGCGGAGGCGGCGGTCGCCACGACCTATTTCCAGGCGCTCGCCTATGCCGACCAGTTGCGCACCGCCCGGCAGAATCTCGCCGCGGCGCGTGGCCTGCTCACACAGCTCCAGGCAGAGCTTGCCGCCGGTGTGGTCGATGCGCCGACGGTGGCGCAGCAAGCCGCCCTGGTCGCGGCGGAGGCAGCGACCATCCCCAACCTCATGTCGCTCTATCGTCAGGAAACGATCGCGCTCGGCACGCTGACCGGGCAGGCGCCCGAGTTCCTGCGCGTGGCCGGAGGTTCGCTCGACCGGCTTGCCGTGCCGGTGATCCGTCCGGGCCTGCCCTCGCAGCTGTTGTCCCGCCGGCCCGACATCGCCCAGGCGACCGCCAACCTGATCGCCGCCAACGCCAATGTGCGGGGCGCGATCGCGGCCTTTTTCCCGTCCATCTCGCTGACCGGTTCCGCCGGGTGGCAGAGCGCGGCACTGAACACGCTGCTGAGCCCCGGCTCCGCCCTGCTCTCCGCGGCCACCTCCCTGGCACAGCCGATCTTCGATGGCGGGGCTCTGTTGTCCACGCTGCGCGTCGATCGTGCCACCTACAGCGAATACGTGGCGCAGTACGAAGCGGCGGTGGTCCAGGCCCTGTCGGACGTGGAAACGGCGCTGACCGCGCTGCATTACGCAACCCGCCAGCAGGTGTTGCAGATGCGCGCGGTCGCGCAGGCGCAGGCGGCGCTGGTCGCCGCCGAGGCCCAGCTCAAGGCCGGCGTCGTCGATATCGGCACGGTGCTGAACGCCGAGCAGACCCTGCTTTCGGACCAGAACACGCTGATCTCGGTCCGCCTCACCCGTCTCGATGCCGCGGTCAATCTCTACAAGGCGCTCGGCGGCGGCTGGGAACAGCCCGACAACCAGGAGCACTGACCGGCGATGGCACGACGCAGGCGCATCATCGGCGTAGGGATCGTGGCGGTCGTCGTCGCGTTCGTGGCCTATCGGCTAATCGCGCCGCCGGCGACCCGCGCCCCCGCCGCCGCGCCGCCGATCCTGGTCGAGGTGGCCCCGGCCGAGGTGCGGAACGTGCCGGTCTATCTCGACGCGCTCGGCACCGTGGTGGCCTACCGGACCGTCACGGTGCAGCCGATGATCACCGGGCCGTTGCAGAAAGTGCTGTTCCACGAGGGCCAGTTCGTCGCCAAGGGCGCGCTGCTGGCGCGGATCGACCCTGCCCCGTTCCGGGCGGCGCTCGCCCAGGCGCAAGCGAAGCTCGCGCAGGACCAGGCGAGCCTGGAAAACGCCGAGTTGCAGGCGCGGCAATACGCCTCGCTGGTGAAGGAGAACTACACCTCCAAGCAGCAGGCAGCGAACGCGCGCGCCACCGCGCTTGAGGACCAGGCGCTGGTCAAGCAGGACGAGGCGACGATCGAGACCGACCGGATCAACCTCGGCTACACCGAGATCCATGCGCCGATCGCCGGCAAGACCGGAATCCTCCAGATCAACGCCGGAAACATCGTCAATCCGTCGCTGCCGAACGGGATCGTGACGATCAACACGCTGCAGCCCATCTCGGTGCAGTTCAGCCTGCCGCAGCAGGACCTGCCGGAGCTGCTGGCGGCAACCAGGATCGGCGCGAGCCAGGCGGGAACCGTGCCGCTGGTCGCGACCGCGCAGGGCGATCCAGCGACGGCGCCGGTGCTCGATCGCGGCGTGCTCTCGGTGCTCGACAACACCGTCAACGCCACCACCGGCACCCTCACCCTGAAGGGGCGGTTTCCGAACCCGCGGTTCGATCTGTGGCCGGGCGCCTTCGTCAATGTCCGGGTCCTGGTGCGGACCATCACGGGCGCGGTGACGGTGCCGCCGGTCGCGGTCCAGCAAGGGCCGCAGGGCAGTTTCGTCTATCTCGTGAAGCCGGCCGGCGGCGGGAAAGCGCTGCCGACGGCGGCGCTACAGGCGGTGACGCTGGGGTATCAGGACGCCACCGAGGCGGTGGTGACCAAGGGCCTGACGGCGGGCGCGCAGGTGGTGACCGAGGGCACGGCCCAGCTCCGGGACGGCTCGACGGTGCGGATCGTGCCACCGCCGAAGCCCGCGCCCAAATGAACATCTCGTCCCCGTTCATCGCCCGGCCGGTCGCAACCTCGCTGCTCGCGGTCGCGATCTTCCTGATCGGGCTGCTCGGCTATCGCGCGCTGCCGGTTTCGTCCCTGCCGCAGGTCGATTTCCCGACCATCCAGGTGGTGACCCGGCTGCCCGGCGCCTCCCCGGATACCGTCTCCAAGCTGATCACCGCGCCGCTGGAGCGCCAATTCGGCGAGATCGCCGGTCTGGCGGCGATGAACTCGATCTCCAGCCAGGACACCAGCGCGATCACGCTGCGCTTCGATCTGAGCGTGCCG
Organism: Pseudomonadota bacterium; assembly: GCA_021845555.1. GTDB lineage: Bacteria > Pseudomonadota > Alphaproteobacteria > Acetobacterales > Acetobacteraceae > JAJZVS01. Next base: position 4,561 of record JAJZVS010000077.1, on the reverse strand, counting down.
CAGGCCACCGCGGCGCAGGACGTGCAGGCGGCGATCAACGCCGCGTCCGGCACCCTGCCGCCGAATTTGCAGTACCCGCCGGTCTATAATCAGGTCAATCCGGCGGACGCGCCGATCCTGACGCTCGCGCTCACCTCGAAGACGATGCCGCTCTATCAGGTGGCGGACGCGGCGCAGACCATCCTGTTGCAGCGGCTCGCGCAGGTGGCGGGCGTCGGCCAGGTCACGATCGAGGGCGGGCTGCGCAAGGCGATCCGGATCGATGTCAACCCGGTGCGGCTGGCCGCCTACGGGATCTCGCTGGAAGACGTGCGCAACGCGGTGGCCAACGCCAACCAGTCCGGCGCCAAGGGCGGGTTACAGGGCGAACATCAGGCCTACGCGCTCGGCGCCAACGACCAGATCACGGCGGCGGCGCAGTACCGTTCCCTCATTGTCGCCTATCGCAACCAGGCGCCGGTGCTTCTGTCGGCGGTCGGCACCGTGCGCTCGGGGCTGGAGAACGACCAGCAGATCGCGAGCTACAACGGTACCCCCGCCGTGGTGCTGGATATCCAGCGTCAGCCGGGGGCGAATATCGTCAGCACGGTGGGCCGGATCGAGACCGCGCTCGCCGCCGAGCGCGGCGCCCTGCCGCCGGGCATCGATCTCCAGATCGTCGCCAATCGCACCGGCACGATCGAGGCCTCGGTGCGGGATGTGCAGATCACCTTGATCGCCGCCGCGCTGCTGGTCGTGCTGGTGATCTTCCTGTTCCTGCCCAACCCGCGCGCCGTGCTGATCCCGGCGGTGGCGCTGCCGCTGTCGATCGTCGCCACCTTCGCGGTGATGAGCGAACTCGGCTACCAGCTCGACAATCTGTCGCTGATGGCGCTCACCGTCGCCTCCGGCTTCGTGGTCGATGACGCGATCGTGATGATCGAGAACATCGTGCGCTTCATCGAGGCCGGGGAGGCGCCGCTGCGGGCGGCCTATCTCGGCGCCGCCCAGATCGGCTTCACCATCGTCTCGCTCACCGTCTCGCTGGTCGCGGTGTTCATTCCGCTGCTGTTCATGCCCGGCGTGGTGGGCCGGCTGTTCTCGGAATTCGCCGTCACCTTGTCGGTTTCGGTGGTGATCTCGGCGCTGGTGTCGCTGACCCTGACGCCGATGATGAGCGCCCGGCTGCTCCGCCCGGCCGCCGAAGCCGCGCCCGGGCGGATCGCGCGCGGCGCCGAGGCCGCGTTGGTGGGCACCCGCACCGCCTATGCCGGCGCGCTCGCCTGGTGCCTGCGCCACGAGCGGCTGATGCTCGCTGTGTTCGCCGCGACCGTCGCGCTCACCCTGGCGCTGTTCGTGATCGTGCCGAAGGCGCTGTTGCCGCAGGAGGACACCGGCGAGATCGTCGTCGTCACCCAGGGGCGCCAGAGCGCCTCGCTGGCGGCGATGCAGCGGCTACAGGACCAGGCGATCACGGCCATCCGCCGCGTGCCGGCGGTGGCCGGCGTCACTTCGCTGCTCGGCACCGGGGTGACGAACCCGACTCCGAACACCGGGCAGCTGACCGTCGTGCTGCACCCGATCGGCACGCGGCCGGGCATTGCCACGGTCATGCAGCAGCTGCGCCAGGCGTTGGCGGGGGTTCCCGCCCTCACGTTCACCATGCAGCCGGTGCAGGACATCACCCTGTCCTCGCGCGTCTCGCCGGCGCAATACCAGTACACGTTGACCGCGACCAACCAGGCGGCGCTCAACCTGTGGGCCGGGCGGATCGCGCAGGCGCTGCGCGCCCTGCCGTCGCTGCGCGACGTGGCGAGCGACCAGGAGAACGACGGCCTGGAGACCTATATCGATGTCGATCGCGCCGCGGCCGCACGGCTGGGCGTGACCATGTCGGCGATCGAGAACGTGCTGTACGACGCGTTCGGCCAGCGCCAGGTCACCACGATCTATGCGCAGAACGCGCAATACCGGGTGGTGCTCGGGATCGATCCGCGGCTCGCCACCTCGCCCGCCGCGCTTGCCGGCATCTACGTGCCCGCCGGCAGCCTCAGCGGCGCCGCCGCCGGCGCCGCCGGCGGACCGGGCTCCGCGGTCAGCGGCACCTCCACCACGAGCGCGCCGGCAACCGCGGCCACGCCGGCGGCGCAGGTCCCGCTCAGCGCGGTGGCCCGGATCAGCCAGCGCCTCGGCCCGTTGGTGATCACGCGGGAGGATCAGTTTCCCTCGGTGACGCTGAGCTTCAATCTTGCCTCCGGCGCCTCGTTGGGTGCCGCCGAGCAGGCGATCACCGCGGCACAGGCGCAGCTCGGGGTGCCCAGTTCCGTGAGCGGCATCTTCTCCGGCGCGGCGGCGCAGTTCCAGTCCGCGCTTGCTTCCACCCCGTGGCTGATCCTGGCCGCGCTGGTGGTGATCTACATCGTGTTGGGCGTACTGTACGAAAGCACGATCCACCCGCTGACGATCCTGTCCACCCTGCCTTCGGCGGGGATCGGCGCGCTTCTGGCCCTGATGCTCACCGGCACCGAATTCACCGTGGTGGCGCTGGTCGGCATCGTCCTGCTGATGGGGATCGTGAAGAAGAACGGCATCATCATGGTCGATTTCGCCATCGAGGCCGAACGGACCCGCGGCATATCGCCCGAGGCGGCAATCACCGAGGCGGCGCTGCTCCGCTTCCGCCCGATCATGATGACCACGATGGCCGCCCTGTTCGGCGCCGTGCCGCTGGTGCTGGAACGCGGCGCGGGATCGGAGCTGCGCACGCCGCTCGGCATCACGATCATCGGCGGCCTGCTGCTGAGCCAGGCGCTGACCTTGTTCACCACCCCGGCGATCTACCTCGCGCTCGATCGGCTGCGCCCGCGACGCCGGACGGCGGCGGCCGGGACCAGCCCGGCGGCGTGAGGGATGAATTTCTCCGCCCTGTTCATCCGCCGCCCGATCGGCACCGCCCTGCTCGCGCTCGGCATGCTGGCGGCCGGCGCGCTCGCCTTCACCGCACTGCCGGTCGCCGCGGTGCCCAGCATTCCGGTGCCGGGGATCGTGGTCTTCGCCTCCGACCCCGGCGCCGAGCCGGCCACCATGGCGAGCACGGTCGCCGCGCCGCTGGAGCAGACGCTCGGCACAATCCCGGGCGTGCACGAAGTGCGCTCGCTCAATTCCACCGGATCGAGCTCGATCGTGCTGCTGTTCGACAGCGGCTCCAACATCGACGCCGATGCCCATGCGGTACAGGCGGCGATCGACGCGGCGCTGCCGAACCTGCCCTCCGGCATGCCGAGTCTGCCCTTCTACAAGGTGTTCAATCCGGCCTCCCGCCCGGTGGTCACCATGTTCCTGTCCTCGCGCACCATGGCTTTGCGCGATGTGTTCGACTTCGCCAACACCGTGATCGTGCAGATGCTGTCGCAGGTGCCGGGCGTGGCCCAGGTCAATCTGTATGGCGGCGAGTCGCCCGCCGTCCGCATCCGGTTCGACCCGCACGCGCTGGCCGCCGCCGGCCTCACGCCGAACGACATCTACAATGCGATCCGCAACGCCAACGTCCTGGCACCCTTGGGCGTGATCCAGGGCCGGCACCGCAGCTCCTTCCTCGCGGTCAACGGGCAATTGTCGAAGGCGGCGCAGTATCGCCGGATCGTGCTGAAGACGGCGAGCGGCGCCGTGCTGCGGCTCGGCGACGTCGCCTCGGTGATCGACGGGGTTTCGAACACGCAGGTGGCCGCCACCGATGGGCGGAGCGACGGGATCGTCGTCGCGGTCACCAAGACCGCCTCGGCCAACGTGTTGCAGACCGTCCAGGGCATCCGTCAGCGACTGCCGGAGATCGCCCGCTACCTGCCGGCCGCGGTCCATCTCAAGATTCTGACCGATCGCACCACGACGATCCGCGCCAGCGTCACCGACATCGAGTACACCCTGCTGATCACGATCCTGCTGGTGCTCGTGGTGGTCACCCTGTTCATGCGCCGGGTGACGCCCACGGTGGCGGCCGGCGTCACCGTGCCGCTGTCGATCGCCGGCACCCTGGCGGCGATGTGGGCGCTCGGTTTCTCGCTCGATAATTTCTCGCTGCTGGCGCTGACGATCTCGGTCGGCTTCGTGGTGGACGACGCGATCGTGATGATCGAGAACATTGTCTCCCAGAACGAGCGTGGCCTCACCGGCCTCGATGCCGCGATCGTGGGGGCACGGCAGATCGGCTTCACGGTGGTGTCGATCACCGCATCGCTGGTGGTGGTGTTCCTGCCGCTCACGCTGATGGGCGGGATCGTCGGCAGCCTGTTCCACGAATTCGCCCTGACGCTGTCGATCTCGATCATCATCTCCGGCCTGGTCTCGCTCACCGTGACGCCGATGATCTGCGCGCATTTCATGGGGCGCACGCCGAATCTCGGCCGGGATTCGCGTCCGGCCCGCGCGATCGACCGGATGTACCGCCGGACGGTCGATGCCTACGCGCACAGCCTGGACTGGGCGCTGGCGCACAACTGGCTGACGCTGGCGGTGTTCATGCTCACGCTGGCGCTGACCGTCGTGCTTTATATCAAGGTGCCGAAGACCTTCATCCCCGATGAGG
>JAJZVS010000076.1 GCA_021845555.1 Pseudomonadota bacterium | reverse complement strand
GATCCTGTTCGGCTTCATGAGCGGCTGCGGTGTCGCGAGCTTCTCGGTCGGGATCCCGCAGGTGTCGTATTGGTTTCCCCGCAACCGGCAGGGCACCGCGCTTGGCATCTACGGGGGCGTGGGCAACCTGGCGCCGGGTCTGTTCACCCTGGCGCTGCCCTTCGCGATCGCCGCGCTGGGGCTGGCGGGGTCCTACCTGGCCTGGCTCGCGTTCCTGCTGATCGGCACCGGCATCTACGGCTGGCTGGCGCTCGATGCGCCGTATTTCCAGCTGCGCGCGCGCGGCGAGAGCGTGGAGCGGGCGCAGGCGCTGGCCGCCGAGGCGGGGGAGGAGCTGATGCCCAAAGGCTCGGTCTGGGGCGCGCTGATCGCCGCGGCCGACGAGCCGCCCACCTGGGGCCTCGTGTTCCTGTATTTCGTCTCCTTCGGCGGCTTCCTCGCGCTCACGGCCTGGTTCCCGATCTACTGGGTGAACCTGCACGGGTTCAGCCCGAAGGCGGCCGGCGCGCTGGGCGGGATCGGCTTCTCCGTGCTCGCCGCCCTGGCTCGCGTGGTGGGCGGGTCGCTGTCGGAACGCTTCGGCGGCGAGCGCTTCGCCGTCTTCGGCTTCATCCTGGTGGTGCTGGGCGCCGCCGCGCTGACCGCGGTGACCGGTTTCGACATCAACCTGGCGGGCGAGCTGCTGATCGCGGTCGGGATGGGATTCGGCAACGCCGCGGTGTTCAAGATGGTGCCGAAATACGTGCCGAACGCGGTGGGCGGCGCCTCGGGCCTGGTGGGCGGATTGGGCGCGCTCGGCGGGTTCGTCATCCCGCCGCTGCTCGGGCTGTTTGCCGCGGCGCTGGGCGCACGCGGCTATGCCGGCGGCTTCTTCGTCTACGTCGTGCTGGGGGTCGCCGCGATCATCGTCGCCGGCGGCTTCGTCCGCCTCTCGCACCGCCGCGCCGCCGCTTGATCGATCCGGGACCGTATCATGAGCCATTTTCTCGACCGCCTGAATTTCTTCCGCCGCACCGTCGAACCGTTCTCGGACGGCCACGGCGCGGTGACCGACGAGGACCGCGCCTGGGAGGAGGCGTATCGCGGACGCTGGCAGCACGACAAGATCGTGCGTTCCACCCACGGGGTGAACTGCACCGGCTCCTGCTCGTGGAAGATCTACGTGAAGGGCGGCATCGTCACCTGGGAGACGCAGCAGACCGACTATCCGCGCACCCGGCCCGACCTGCCGAACCATGAGCCGCGGGGATGCTCGCGCGGGGCCAGCTATTCCTGGTACCTCTACAGCGCCAACCGCCTGAAGTACCCGCTGATCCGCCGCCGCCTGCTGGAATTGTGGCGCGCGGCGCGGACGGAACTGGAGCCGGTGGCGGCCTGGGCCTCGATCGTCGAGGATCCGGAGAAGGCACGCAGCTACAAAGCGATCCGCGGCCAGGGCGGCTTCGTGCGCGCCACCTGGGCCGAGGCGGAGGAGATCGCGGCGGCGGCCAATGTCTATACCATCCGTACCCATGGCCCGGACCGGGTGGTGGGGTTCTCGCCGATCCCGGCGATGTCGATGGTGAGCTTCGCCGCCGGCAGCCGCTACCTGTCGCTGATCGGCGGCGTGACCCTGAGCTTCTATGACTGGTACTGCGACCTGCCGCCGGCCTCCCCGCAGACCTGGGGCGAGCAGACGGACGTGCCGGAAAGTGCCGATTGGTACAACGCCACCTTCCTGCTGCTCTGGGGCTCGAACGTGCCGCAGACGCGCACGCCGGACGCGCATTTCTACACCGAGGGGCGCTATCGCGGCACCAAATCGGTGGTGATCACGCCCGATTACTCGGAAGCCGCGAAATTCGCCGATCTGTGGCTGCACCCGAAACAGGGCACCGACGCGGCGTTGGCGATCGCGCTGGGGCATGTGGCGCTGAAGGAGTTCCACCTCGACCGTCGGACGCCGTATTTCGAGGACTACTGCCGCCGCACCACCGACATGCCGATGCTGGTGCGGCTGGAGACGCAGAACGGGCGGGTGGTGCCGGGGCGGTATCTGCGCGCGTCCGACCTGGCCGATGCCGGCGGGCAGGCGAACAACCCGGAGTGGAAGACCCTGGCGCTGGACGAGGCCTCCGGCGCCCTGGTGGTGCCGAACGGGTCGGTCGGGTTCCGCTGGGGCGATGCCGGGTTGTGGAACCTGGAACCGCGCGCCGCCGGCGCCGAGACGGGTCTGGCGCTGAGCCTGATCGGGGGTGAGACCGCGACCGTCGCCTTCCCCTATTTCGGATCGATCGCACCCGCCGCCTTCCATGCCACCGACCACGCGACGATCCTGGAACGGGTGGTGCCGGTGCGCAGCGTCCAGACCAAGGACGGGCCGGTGCAGGTGGCGACCGTGTTCGATCTGCTGGCGGCCAATTACGGCATCGACCGCGGGCTGGGCGGGGCGAACGTGGCGGCGGACTACGATGCCGACCTCCCCGGCACGCCGGCCTGGGCGGAAGCGATCACCGGCGTTCCGCGCGCGCAGATCATTGCCGTGGCGCGTGAGTTCGCCGCCAACGCGGAGAAGACCGAAGGCAAGTCGATGGTGATCCTGGGCGCCGGGATCAACCACTGGTACCACATGGACATGGTCTATCGCGGCATCATCAACCTGCTGATGATGTGCGGCTGCATCGGCCAGTCCGGCGGCGGCTGGTCGCACTATGTGGGCCAGGAGAAGCTGCGTCCGCAGACCGGCTGGACCGCGCTGGCCTTCGCGCTCGATTGGCACCGCCCGCCGCGGCACATGAACGCGACCAGCTTCTTCTACATGCACAGCTCGCAGTGGCGGTACGAGAAGCTGACGCCGGCGGAACTCGCTTCGCCCCTGGCCGATCCGGCGGCGCTGCCGCGCACCCTGATCGACTGCAACGTGACCGCCGAGCGGCTGGGGTGGCTGCCGTCGGCCCCGGAGCTGGCGGCGAACCCGCTCGGCCTCGCCGCGGCGGCCGAGGCGGCGGGGCGGACCGCACCGGAATACGTGGCCGACGGCCTGGCCTCGGGCGCGCTGCGGTTCGCCCACGAGGACCCGGACGCACCGGAAAGCCTCCCGCGCAACCTGTTCGTCTGGCGCTCGAACCTGCTCGGCTCGTCGGGCAAGGGGCACGAGTATTTCCTGAAATACCTGCTGGGCACCGAGCACGGCATCCTCGGCAAGGACCTCGGCGAGGAAGACGGGGTGAAGCCCGAACAGGTGCGCTGGCACGACGAAGCGGCGCGCGGCAAGCTCGACCTGCTGGTGACGCTCGATTTCCGCATGTCCACCACCTGCGTCTATTCCGACATCGTACTGCCGACCGCGACCTGGTACGAGAAGCACGATCTCAATACCTCCGACATGCACCCGTTCATCCACCCGCTGTCGGCCGCGGTCGATCCGGCCTGGGAGGCGCGATCCGACTGGGAGATCTACAAGGGGATCGCCAAGCGCTTCTCCGACCTGGCCGCGACCGAGCTCGGGGTGCGCCAGGACACCGTGCTGACGCCGATCATGCACGACACGCCCGGCGAAATGGCCCAGCCCCTGGGGGTGGCCGACTGGAAGCGGGACGGAACGCGGCCGGTCCCGGGCAAGACGATGCCGAACGTGAGCGTGGTCACCCGCGACTACGGCGCCACCTACGCCCGCTTCACCTCGCTCGGTCCGCTGATGGCGCAGATCGGTAACGGGGGCAAAGGCATCGGCTGGAAGACCGAGACCGAAGTGACGCTGCTCGGCGCCCTGAACGGCACCGACGCGGCCGGGCGGCCGCGCATCGCCACCGACATCGACGCCGCGGAGGTGATCCTGACGCTCGCGCCGGAAACCAACGGCGCGGTGGCGGTGAAGGCGTGGCAGGCGCTGGGCAAGCAGACCGGGCGCGATCACACCCACCTCGCGCGGCCGCGCGAGGACGAGAAGATCCGTTTCCGCGATCTGCAGGCGCAGCCGCGCAAGATCATCACCTCGCCGACCTGGAGCGGGATCGAAAGCGAGCACGTCAGCTACAACGCCGGCTACACCAACGTCCATGAGCTGATCCCCTGGCGCACCCTGACCGGACGGCAGCAATTCTACCAGGATCACGAATGGATGCGCGCCTATGGGGAGGGCTTCGTCACCTGGCGCCCGCCGGTCGATACCCGCACGCTCGGCGCGGTGGCGAAGCAGGCCGGGGAGCGGCCCTCGGTGGTGCTGAACTTCATCACCCCGCACCAGAAATGGGGCATCCACAGCACCTATACCGACAACCTGCTGATGCTCACGCTCTCGCGCGGCGGCCCGATCGTCTGGATCAGCGAGACGGACGCGAAATCCGCAGGGATCGAGGACAACGACTGGATCGAAGCATTCAACGCCAACGGCGCGCTGACTGCGCGCGCGGTGGTGAGCCAGCGGGTCCCGGCGGGGATGTGCATGATGTATCACGCGCAGGAGAAGATCGTGAACGTGCCCGGCAGCGAGATCACCGGCAGACGGGGCGGCATCCACAACTCCGTCACCCGCACCGTGATGAAGCCCACCCACATGATCGGCGGCTATGCGCAGCTGTCCTACGGGTTGAACTACTACGGCACGGTCGGTTCCAACCGCGATGAGTTCGTGGTGGTGCGGAAGATGGTGACGATCGACTGGCTGGAAGGCCCGCGCGCCGAACCGGCGCCGCTGGCAGCCGAGTAGGGAAGGGAACCGGCCATGAAAATCCGTGCGCAGATCGCGATGGTGCTGAACCTCGACAAGTGCATCGGCTGCCATACCTGCTCGGTCACGTGCAAGAACGTCTGGACCTCCCGCGACGGCGTCGAATACGCCTGGTTCAATAACGTGGAGACGAAGCCCGGCATCGGCTACCCGAAGGAGTGGGAGAACCAGAAGAAATGGAAGGGCGGCTGGGTCCGTGGCCGGAACGGAAACCTCACGCCGCGGCTGGGCGGGCGGTTCCGCGTGCTGGCCAAGATCTTCGCCAATCCCGACCTGCCGCAGATCGACGACTACTACGAGCCCTTCACCTTCGACTACGCCCATCTGCAGAGCGCGCCGCTGTCGCAGACCGCGCCCACCGCGCGCCCGCGCTCGCTGATCACCGGGGAGCGGATGGAGAAGATCGAATGGGGGCCGAACTGGGAGGAGATCCTGGGCGGCGAATTCGCCAAGCGCTCCAAGGACGCCAATTTCGAGGCGATCGAGAAGGAGATCTACGGCGAGTTCGAGAACACCTTCATGATGTACTTGCCGCGGCTGTGCGAGCATTGCCTCAACCCGGCCTGCGTCGCGGCGTGTCCCTCCGGCGCGATCTACAAGCGCGAGGAGGACGGCATCGTGCTGATCGACCAGGACAAGTGCCGCGGCTGGCGGATGTGCGTGTCCGCCTGCCCCTACAAGAAGATCTATTACAACTGGCAGAGCGGCAAATCCGAGAAATGCATCCTCTGCTATCCGCGCCTGGAGGTTGGCCAGCCGACGGTGTGCTCGGAAACCTGCGTCGGGCGCATCCGCTATCTCGGCGTCATGCTCTATGATGCCGACCGCATCGCCGAGGCGGCTTCGGTGCCGGCCGAGACCGATCTCTATCGCGCCCAGCTGGACATCTTCCTCGATCCGCATGACCCGGCGGTGATCGCCCAGGCGCGCGCCGACGGCGTGCCGGATGCCTGGCTGGAGGCGGCGCGGCACTCGCCGGTGTACAAGATGGCGATCGACTGGAAGATCGCCTTCCCGCTGCACCCCGAGTACCGCACCCTGCCGATGGTCTGGTACGTGCCGCCGCTGTCGCCGATCCAGGCGCGCGCGGAAGCCGGGGCGCTCGATTGGAACGGCACCATCCCCGACGTGTCGAAACTCCGCATCCCGCTGCGCTATCTGGCGAACCTGCTGACCGCCGGCGAGGAATATCCGGTGAAGTTCGCGCTGGAACGGCTGCTGGCGATGCGCGCCTACATGCGCGCCCGCCACGTGGACGGGACGGAAGCGACCGCGGTGCTGGAACAGGTCAACCTCGATCGCGCAACGGTGGAGGACATGTACCGCATCCTGGCGCTGGCGGCCTACGAGGATCGCTTTGTGATCCCCACCACCCATCGGGAATACGCCGAGAACGCCTTCGATCTGCGTAATTCCTGCGGCTTCTCCTTCGGTGACGGCTGCGCGAGCGGCACCGCCGCCGGTGGCCTGTTCGCCGCCCCCGCGCACAAGCACGGGGTGAAGGCGAAGGAGCAGGCGTGACCATGCACACGTTCCGGATCCTCTCCGCGCTGCTTGCCTACCCCACCCGCGACCTGCTGGATGGTCTCGACACGCTGCCGCCGCTGCTGGACGCCGAGGGGCTGGTGCCCTGCGACGAACGCCGCGCGCTGACGCGCTTCATCACCCGCCTCGGCCACGCCTCCCTGCTGGATGCGCAGGAAGCCTATGTCGGGTTGTTCGACCGCAACCGCTCGCTCTCGCTGCATCTGTTCGAACACGTGCACGGCGAATCGCGCGAACGCGGACAGGCGATGGTCCGCCTCGCCGCGCTCTACCGGCTGCACGGGCTGGAGATCGCCGCGCACGAACTGCCCGACTACCTGCCGCTCTATCTGGAGTTCCTTTCGCTGTTGCCCGAGGAAGCGGCGCGGTCCCTGCTCGCGGAGGCCGCGCCGGTGGTCGCCGCGCTGGCCGAGAAGCTGGAGGCGCGGGGCAGCGACTACGCCGCGCCGATGCGCGCGGTCGTCGCGCTGGCCGCCCGCGCTGCGGACGCCAACGCGGTCACCACGCTGCGCGATCGGTTGAAGCCGGAAGCCGACAGCCTGGCCGCGCTCGATGCCGCCTGGGAGGAGGAAGCCGTGCGCTTCGTCGCCTCCCCATCCCCCGAAGCCTGCGGGAGTGCCGCCCCATGAACGAGACCCTGTTCGGCGTCTATCCGTATATCGCGATCACCGTGTTCCTGCTCGGCAGCCTGGTGCGGTTCGAGTACGGGCAATACACGTGGCGCTCCGGCTCCTCCCAGCTGCTGCGCGGGCGGATGCTGGTGATCGGCAGCAATTGCTTCCATATCGGCATCCTGGCGATTCTCGCCGGGCATTTCGTCGGTCTGCTGACGCCGCACGCGGTCTATACCGGCATCGGCATCACCGTGCGGGAGAAGCAGCTGGCGGCCATGGGCTTCGGCGGCGCGGCCGGCGTGCTGTGCTTCTTCGGCCTGTCGCTGCTGATCTACCGGCGGCTGTCCGATCCGCGCATCCGCGCCACCTCCTCGGTGATGGACATCGCCATCCTGCTGATGCTGTGGGTGCAGCTGTCGATGGGGCTTGGTTCGATCCTGGTATCCGCGCAGCACCTGGACGGGTCGGAGATGCTGGTGCTGGCCGACTGGGCGCAGCGGATCGTGACCTTCCGTCCCGGCGCGGCGGCGGCGATGGCGCATGCCAGCCTGATCTACAAGCTGCATATCCTGCTCGGGCTGACGATCCTTCTGGTGTTTCCGTTCTCCCGCCTGGTGCACATCTGGTCCGCCCCGGTCACCTATGTCGGGCGGCGCTACCAGATCGTGCGCCGGCGCGGCGGCGCTGCGGGAGAACGGCCGTGAACCCGGTCGCGGTGGATGGCGTGGCGATCGACGAACATGCGATCGCTGCGGAGATGCAGCTGCATCCGGCAGCCCGGATGGAGGACGCCTGGACCGAGGCTGCCCGCGCGCTGGTGATCCGCCGGCTGCTGCTGACCGAAGCCGAGCGTGCGGGTGTCGAACCCGACCCGGCGGAACCGGACGAGGGACCGGACGAAGCCACCATCCGCGCCCTGCTGGCCGACCACGTCGTCGTGCCCGAGCCCGATGAGGCGGCCTGCCGCGCCCACTGGCAAGCGCATCGGAACCTCTGGCACAGCCCGGTGGTCTACGAGGCCGCGCATATCCTGTTCGCCGCCGCGCCCGAGGACGCCGCCGCCCGTGCGCAGGCGAAGCAGGCCGCCACCGAAACCCTGGCTATCCTGGCCGCGCATCCGGACCGGTTCGCCGCGCTGGCGCGCGCGCGCTCGGCCTGTCCGTCCGGCGCGCAAGGGGGGTTGCTGGGCCAGCAGCGGCGCGGCGATCTGGTGGCGGAGATCGAAACTTTCGTGATGGCGCTGGAGCCGGGCCAGATCTGCCCGGTGGCGATCGCCACGCGCTATGGGTATCACGTGTTGCGGCTGGACCGGCGGGCGGACGGGACGCCACTGCCGTATGAGGCGGCGGCGGCGATGGTGCGGCAGGACCTGATGGCGCGCGCCTGGCAGCGTGCGACCGCCGGATATCTGCGCACGCTCGCGGGGCGGGCGCGGATCGAGGGGGTGGCGCTGTAGCGCGGCGGTCCCGCGGCACGCCTGCCTCAGTGCCGGCGCGCGCTCAAGGTCTTTCGCAGTTCCCAGACCAGACCGATGAACGCCAGGGTCCAGGCGGCCAGCGCGCAGGCGAACACCACGGGCGGCAGCGGATCCAAAAACGGCAGGTCGAGCGCCGCCGCCATCTCCCGCGTGGCGACGGTGTACATTCCCAACGGGAACACCGCGCCCCAGTACAGCGGATCGTAGCGCAGCGGGAACCGCTGGATGACGTGCCGCCAGACGCCGAGCACCAGCAGCATCGGAATCCACCACGTCCCGGTAGCCCAGTAGAACACCGTGAACCCTTTGAGGAACGGCAGGAGCGATGCCAGAAACGGCGCATCCGGCGTGTTCTGCACCAGCCGCGCGCCGGCAAGGGTGGAGATCGCCATCGCCCCCATGTTGATCCAGTAAGGTGGCGTCAGGTCGCTCGGCGAGAAAGCGAAGAAACTGTAGCGATAGAAGATCAGCGAGATGATCCAGATATAGAACATCCCGCCCCACAGCCACATCGACAGCGCGAAGAAATTGAGCTCCAGCCGATCCGGCTGCGGCCAGTCGCGTGCGATCAGCGCCGCCAGTACGGCGACCGATTGAGTAGCGACCACCGCGATCAGCCAGGCCCCGGTGATCCCCTCCTCCAGCGGCGGCTTGTGGCGCTTGACCGTGAAGGCGGTGAAGATCGTGTAGGTCAGGCCGATCCACAGTGTGACGCCGAGCGCCAGGAAGAAGGTCGCCGCTGCCAGGCTGTGCGTCATCAGGAGGATTTGGGTGCCGAGGATGCAGGACCCGGCGACCGCGGTGAAGAAGCCGGGGCCAAGCCGGTGGTCGGTCATGTCGGCGAAGAACAGGCGCGGGTAGCGGACCGCACGCAGCACGGTCAGTCCCGTCAGCACCGCGTAGGCGACGAGATTGAAGGCGAAGAGACCGACCGCGAGAGCAGAAAGTTGGAAATCATGCGCCGCGATCGAGACGATTCCGGTCGCCATCACCAGCGCGAAATAGGCCGGCGGAAGATGTTTCACGGCACGCGCGCCTCCCGGTCGATGGCCGCGTGCGGGGGCATCGGGCGCGCGGTCCCCCCGCCCGCACGGCCGCAATACCGGCGCGGGCAGGCGGGGAGGGGAGGAAGACTACCGCCGCAGCCGCGGCCCGGCGAGTGCTTTCGTGTCGGGCACGGTCAGGCGCTCGGGGCCCCGGCCGGAGCCCCGGTGCGGGCCACCACCTCCAGTTGCCCGACCGTCTCCTTGCCATACAGCAGCGGGGGCAGCGCGCCGATCGCCACAACGATCAGCACCGAGCCGAAAAAGATCACCGGCGAGCCGATATAGGGAGCCAGCAGGAACGGCGCCACGACGCCGCCGAGCAGGCGGGCCACCGTCTCGCCCAGGAAATGGCCACGGCCGCGCAGCGCCGTCGGGAATTGCTCGGACAGATACATCCGTGTTGCCGGGAAGCTGGACAGTACTGTCATGCCGGTGATCAGCGCGCCGATGCTGAACACGATCGCCGCCAGGTTCCCGGTCAGATGCGCGATCGCCATCAGCAGCAGGCCCGGAACGGCGCCGAGCAGCGCGAACAGGATCGTCCAGCGCCGGCCGATCGCCTCCATCAGGAAACCCACCAGGATCTTGCCCGGCAGGGTGGCGAGGAACAGCAACGAACTCAGGCCGAAGCTGAGGCTGACCGCCGCCCCCTGCGCCTCCAGCGCGCGCGGCAGCAGGAAGGCGAAGATGTAGTAGGCGACCGTGGAACTCACGCCGCACAGGACACCGACGATGGTGAACCGCAGCTGGCCGGCACGAAACAGCGCCGCATAGGGCGGCAGCGCCGCGCTGGCCCGCGCTGGCCCGCGCGTCAGCACCGCCGGATCGAGCGCGGCGATCGCGCCTCCCGCCCGAGCGATCATCCAGTTGACCGTGGCCGCCGCGGCCCCGGCGCGTCCCCGGCTGAGCTGCCAGCGGGTGACTGCGGCACGATGAAATGCACCAGCACCGGGACGACAAACAGCGCGAGGCCGCCGGGCAGGGCGATCAGCCGAAACCCGTCGGGATTGTGTGCCAGCAGGAAGCCGAGGAACGGCAGCAGCACGAAGGCGGTGGCCAGCACCAGTTCGTAGATGGTGGCGAAGGTCCGTCGATGCTGCGCCGGCAACAACTCGGCGCCGATCGGATAGGCCGCCGGGATGGCGAAGCCCACGCCGATGCTGCCGAGGATCCGCAACGCGATCAGCTGATCGGCGGTCTCGGCCAGCGGGATCAGCAGCGTGAACAGGGTCGTGACCACGATGCCGAACTGCATCAGGTTCTTGCGGCTGAAGCGATCGTTCAGCAGCGAGCCGACGAATACCGAAGCCACCACCGCCGCCGTGGGCACCACCACCAGCCAGGGCGTGTCAGCCGCGGTGAGATGCAACGGCCCGCGAGCCAGCACCAGCAATGCGCCGGTGATCGCGGTGTCGTAGCCCTCGACGAAGCCGACCAGGCCCAGGATCACCACCAGCAGCAGGTGATAGACGCTGAACGGGATGCGATCGAGTGTGCGCCCCAGCAGATCGTCGCCCGACGCGGCGACGTCCGTTTCTGCCGGTGCGAAGCCGGCGTTTATTTCTGACATGTTTTCCTCCCCTTGTGCGGGCGACGCGGCCGAACGGGACTTACGCCCGGTAGAACGGCCGGTCGCCCTTGATTGTCACCCGATAGCCATGCCGTGTCTGCGGGAAGTAGTCCCACAGGGCTTGGTGCTGTGCGGCGCGGTTGTCCCAGAACGCCAGCGACTGCGCGCGCCACTGGAAGCGGCAGGAGAATTCGGGCGTCTCGATATGGCGGAACAGATACGCAAGCAGCGCGTCGCTCTCCTCCTTGCGAAGCTGGACGATGCGGCTGGTGAAATGGCAGTTGACGAACAGCGCCTGCCGTCCGGTCACCGGATGCGTGCGCACCACCGGATGTTCGGCGCGCGGGAATACCCGGCTCGCGTCGCCGCGTCCGTAGCGTTCGCGATAGGCGGTCTCACCGTCGTGGATCGCGGTCAGCTGGCACAGCATCGCTTGCAGCGGTGCCGACAATGTCTCGAACGCGCGATACATGTTGGCGAACATCGTGTCGCCGCCCACCTCCGGCACGGTGTGCAGATGCAGCAGGCTGCCCATGGGAGGTTCGGCGTCGCAGGAGACGTCGGAATGCCACATCTCCCCGGAGACGCGCTTGGAGTTCGCATCGGCGTGGATGATCAGGATCTCTGGATGCCCGGGCGGCGGCGGCGAGGCGGGATGGATGTGCAGCTCACCGAACTGCCGGCCGAGCGCCTTGTGCTGCTCGTGACTGAGGTTCTGGTCGCGGAAGAAGACGACCAGGTTCTCCATCAGCGCCTGGTGGACCTCCTCGAAGACCCACCGGTCGAGCGGGCGCGACAGGTCGACGCCGCCGATTTCGGCGCCGATGACCGGGCTGAGCTTGCGCACGGTGATGGATTCGTAGGCCATTCTCTTGGTTCCCTTCCCTTCGTCATGGCTACCGGATTACCGGGGCGGCGGATCGGCACCCGCGGGTTCG
>JAJZVS010000075.1 GCA_021845555.1 Pseudomonadota bacterium | reverse complement strand
GTCCGGCCCTCGCGGCAACGCAAGAGCCGGTCCTGGTCAGCCCGCCGGATCCAGCCGTTCGCCCCCCGCCGCGTCGAACACATGCAACTGCTCACCCGGCAGCCCGACCCGCAGATGCGCGCCATCGGGCACCGTGGCGGGCGATCCCGCCACCCGCACGGCGAACGCGGTGCCGTCGCTCAGATGGCCATGGATCAGGGTTTCGGAGCCCAGCGGCTCGATCAGATCGACCACCAGATCGATCCCCTCCCCGGCCAGCACGGCATGTTGCGGGCGGATGCCGATCAGCAGCCGCGTGCCGTCCGGCGCGTCCCGCCGTCCGTCGGTGAAATCGACCCGCCCGCCGGCATCCAACGCCGCGGCCATTCCGCCGGAAGTCAGCCGGGCCGGGCAGAAATTCATCGCCGGATCGCCGATGAAAGAGGCGACATAGGTGTTCACCGGCCGCTCGAACACCTCCACCGGGGCGGCGATCTGCGCCGCGCGGCCCTGGTGCATCACCACCAGCCGGTCGGCCAGGGTCATCGCCTCGATCTGGTCGTGCGTCACATAAAGGCTGGTGACGCCGAGGCGGCGTTGCAGCTTGCGGATATCGGCGCGCACCTGCACGCGCAGCTTGGCGTCCAGGTTGGACAGCGGCTCGTCGAACAGGAACAGTTTCGGTTCGCGTACGATCGCGCGACCCATGGCGACGCGCTGGCGCTGTCCGCCCGACAACTGGCGCGGCTTGCGGCCGAGCAGTTCGCCGAGCCCGAGCATCGCCGCCGCCTCATCGACCCGGCGGCCGATCTCCGCGCGCGGCAGGCCGCGCAGTTTCAGCCCATAGGCCATGTTCCCGAACACGCTCATGTGCGGATAGAGCGCGTAGTTCTGGAACACCATCGCGATATCCCGCCGCGACGGATCGGCGTGCGTGATGTCCGTCCCGTCGAGCAGGATGCGCCCGGTGCTCGGCACCTCCAGCCCCGCGACCAGCCGCAGCAGGGTGGATTTGCCGCAGCCGGAGGCGCCGACGATCACCACCATCTCCCCATCGGCAACCACGAGGTCGATCCCGTGCAGCACCGGGGTGGCGCCGAAGCTCTTGCTCAGGCCTTGCAGTTCGAGCCGCGCCATCGATCACTTGTCCGCTTCGGTGAGGCCGCGCACGAACCAGCGCTGCATCAGCAGCACCACCGCGACGGGGGGCAGGATCGCCCAGATGGTGGCGGCCATCACCAGGTTCCAGGCAGTCAGCTGGTCGGTGGTGATCATGCGCGCGATGCCGAGCACGATGGTCTCGAGATTCCCGTTGGTGACCGCGAGCAGCGGCCACAGATACTGGTTCCAGCCATAGACGAACAGGATCACGAACAGCGCCGCGAGATTGGCCGCCGAGACCGGCAGCACCATGTCGAAAAAGAACCGGATGGGCCCGGCGCCGTCGAGCTTCGCCGCTTCCACCATCTCGTCGGGGATGGCAATGAACACCTGGCGGAACAGCAGCGTGGCGGTGGCCGAGGCGATCAGCGGCATGGTCAGGCCGGTGAAGGTGTTGATCAGGTGGAAATCCGCCATCACCGCGTAGGTCGGGATGATCCGCACCTCGACCGGCAGCATCAGGGTGATCAGGATCATCCAGAACGCGATCCTGCGGCCGGGAAAGCGGAAGAACACGATGGCGTAGGCCGACAAAGCGGAGATCGCGATCTTGCCGAGCGCGATCGCCATCGCCATGCCGAAACTGACCAGCAGCATGTGCCCGATCGGCGTGCCGCCGCTCGCCGCCGGGCCGAAGCCGAGCACAGCGACGAAGGCGCGCAGGCCCGACAGGCGCGGGAGCAGCGACAGATCGCCGCGCGCGATCGCGCCCGCCGATTGCGTCGCCCCGGCGAAGGCGACCCAGATCGGCAGCACGAAGATCGCGCCGCCCAGCGCCAGCACGGCATGGGCCAGGTAGTCGGGGCCCCGCCTCATGCCCAGCGCCTCATGTCGTCACCCGCCGGCCGACGAAGCGGAACTGGATCGCGGTCAGGCCGACGATCAGCGCCATCAGGATCACCGATTGCGCCGCCGAGCCGCCGAGGTCGAGATTGATCACCCCGTCGCGATAGACCTTCACCACCAGGGTCTCGGTCGCGGTGCCCGGGCCGCCGCCGGTCAGCGCGAAGATCAGCGAGAACGTATCGAACGCGGCATACACCACGTTGACCACGATCAGGAAGAACGTCGTCGGCGTCAGCAGCGGCCAGACGATGGTGCGAAAGCGGGTGAAGCCGCGGGCGCCATCCAGCGCCGCCGCCTCGATCAGCGCGCGCGGGATCGATTGCAGCCCGGCCAGGTAGAAGATAAAATTATAGGCCACCTGCTTCCAGGCGCCGATCAGGATCACCAGCGCGAAGGCCTGCCCGCCGTTCAGCGCGTAGTTCCAGTCGATCCCGAGCAGCTTCAGCGGATGGGTCAGCAGGCCGATCTCCGGTTGCAGCAGGAACGTGAAGATCACCGAAGCGATGGCCGGCGCGATCGCATAGGGCAGGATCAGCAGGGCGCGGTAGATGGCACGGCCCCTGATCTCGCGGTCGGCGAACACCGCGAGCACGAGGCCGCCGGCCATCGCCAGCGCGGCGACGGCGGCGCAATAGATCAGCGTCCGCAGCACCGTGGCCCGGTACGCCGCCGAACCCAGCAGGACAGCGAAGTTCTCCAGCCCGACGAAGCTGGTGTTCAGGCCGAAGGCATTGGCCGCGCGGACGCTCTCGCGGAACGCCTGCCAGGCGGGAAACAGGAAGAACAGGATCGTAATGGCCAGTTGCGGGGCCACGAGGAACGCCGGCAGCACCCATCCGGCGAACAGGGTCCGGCGTTCCACGGGCCGTCCTCAGCCGTGCACGGTGCGGGCGAACTGGTCGATCACCACCTGGCCGCGCTTGGCCGCGTTCGCCAGCGCCACCTTCGCCGAGGTGCCGTTCTGGATCGCGCGTTCCCACTCCTCCTCGATGATGACGAACACCTCGGCCATGCCGCCGAGGCGGACGCCGCGCGAATAGGGTGTGGTGGGCGTGCGGGTGAGCTGCTTCACCGCCAGATCGGAGCCGGGGTTGGACGCGTAGTACCCCTGCTTGCCGAGCAGCGCGTTGCCGGCCAGCGTGACCGGCACGTAGCCGGTGCTCTTGGACCAGTGCGCGTCGTTCTCGGGCTCGGCAATGAAATTGAGGAACTGCGCGACGCCCTTGTATTCCGCATCGGTGCGGCCGGGCGCGGTCATGGTCCAGAACGCGGCGCCGCCGATGATCGAGTTGATCGGCGATTTGATGATCGAGGGATGATACGGCAGGTAGGCGTCGCGGAACTTGAACTTGGCGCTCTGCTTCAACTGGCCGTAGATGCCCGAGGAATCGAACGTGATCGCCGCCTTCCCGGAATAGAAGATCGGGCTCGGCAGGCCGTCGCGGCCCTCGTATTTGAACAGCCCCTCCTTTTGCATCGACAGCAGCATGCCGAGATGCTTCACGAACGGCGGGGAATCGATCAGCAGCTTCGGCTTGGGTCCGCCGAACCCGTTGTCGAGCGTGGCGAACGGGACATTGTGGATCGCGCCGAACTGCTCGAACTGGGCCCAGATCGGCCAGGAGGTCATCACCGGGATCTCGGCGGCCTTCTTGGCCTGCACGGTGCGGGCGGCCTTGATGACATCGGCCCAGGTGGGCAACGGCGCCGCCGGGTCGAGACCGGCACGGGTGAACGCGTCTTCGTTGATCCACATCAGGGTGGTGGAAGCGTTGAACGGCGCGCCGCCCATCTTGCCGCCGGCGACGCCGTAATAGCCCTGCACCGCGGGGATGTAGCGCGCCGCGTCGATCGCGATGCCGGTCTTGGCCGCGAGCTGGAACACGTCGAGCGCGGCCGGGCCGGCGCCCAGCATCTCGGCGGTGCCGACGTCGAAAATCTGCGCGATCGAGGGCGCCTTGCCGGCGCGCCAGGCCGCCACCGTGGCGGTCAGCACTTCCGGATAGGTGCCTTTGTACACCGCATCGACCGTCACCGCGGTCTGGCTCTTGTTGAAGCCATCGACGATGCCTTGCAGCGTCTGGCCGAGCTGGCCGCTCATCGCATGCCAGAGCGTGACGGTGGTCCGCTCGGCGGCCGTTGCGGCTGTGCCGGTGGCGACGGCGGCCGCCAGCGCGGGGGCGGCGGCGAGCAGGGTGCGACGTTTCATCGGCAGATCTCCCAGGGTTGGCGGGCGGCCGCATGGCGCGCCCGGCGTGACGTGCTCGGCTATTCCACCCAGTCGAAGGACCGCTGCACGGCCTTCTTCCAGGCATGGTGGTGGCGGGCGCGCTCCGCCTCG
Source organism: Pseudomonadota bacterium (assembly GCA_021845555.1). GTDB lineage: Bacteria > Pseudomonadota > Alphaproteobacteria > Acetobacterales > Acetobacteraceae > JAJZVS01. The sequence continues at coordinate 7,665 of JAJZVS010000075.1, read as the reverse complement.
CTCATCTCGGGCAGGAAGGTCCGGTCGATCGCCCCGTTCTCCCGCAGGCTCGCGTGGTCACTCCAGTATCCGACCGCGAGACCCGCGGCATAGGCGGCACCGAGCGCGGTCGTTTCGGTGATCTTCGGCCGCGCCACCGGCACGCCCAGGATGTCGGCCTGGAACTGCATCAGCAGGTCGTTGACCACCATCCCGCCGTCGGTCTTCAGCGCCGCCAGCCGGATGCCGCTGTCGGCCTCCATCGCCTCCACCACGTCGCGCACCTGATAGGCGGTGGCCTCCAGCGCGGCGCGGGCGATGTGCGCGCTTGTGGCGAACCGGGTCAGGCCGGCGATCAGCCCGCGGGCGCCGCTGTTCCAATAGGGCGCATAGAGGCCGGAGAACGCGGGCACGAGATAGACGCCGCCGTTGTCCGGCACGCTGCGCGCCAGGGCCTCGATCGCGGATGCGCTGTCGATCAGGCGCAGGTTGTCGCGCAGCCATTGCACCAGCGCGCCGGTGATGGCGATCGCCCCTTCCAGCGCGTAGCACGGCGGCTCGGTGCCGAACTGATAGGCGAGCGTGGTGAGCAGGCCCGCGTGCGACGCCACCGGGGCCGGGCCGGTGTTCATCATCAGGAACGACCCGGTGCCGTAGGTGTTCTTCGCCTCCCCCGGCGCGAAGCAGGTCTGCCCGACCAGCGCCGCCTGCTGATCGCCGAGGATGCCGGCGAGGCGCGCGCCGGCGAGCGGCCCGACCGCGATCTCCCCCTGCACCGCCGCGGAGGGAACGATGCGCGGCAGGCAGGCGCGCGGGATGGCGAAGGCCGCCAGCATCGCCTCGTCCCAGGCGCAGGTGGCGAGGTTCATCAGCTGGGTGCGGCTGGCGTTCGTCACGTCGGTGATATGCGCCCCGCCACGCCGCGCCCCGTGCCCCGCCCCGTGCCCTCCTTGGGGCGGCCCGCCGGTCAGATGCCAGGCGAGCCAGCTGTCGATGGTGCCGAACAGCGCGTCCCCCGCCGCCGCGGCCGCGCGGGCGCCGGGCACCTGCTCCAGCAGCCAGGCCAGCTTGAGGCCGGAGAAATACGTGCTCAGCGGCAGGCCGGTGCGGGACCGGAACCGGTCCGGCCCGCCCTCGGCGGCGAAGCGGCGGACCAGCGCCTCGGTGCGGGTGTCCATCCAGACCACGGCGTTGGCGAGCGGGGCGCCGGTGGCGCGGTCCCACAGCACGGTGGTCTCGCGCTGGTTGGTGAGGCCGACCGCGGCCAGATCGGCGGGGCCGATCCCCGCTTGCGCCAGCGCGGCGCCGGCGACCTCCTGCGTGTTGGCCAGGATCTCCAGCGGGTCGTGCTCGACCCAGCCGGGCTGTGGCGTGATCTGGCGGTGTTCCTTCTGCGCCTGCGCGACGATCGCGCCGGCGCGGTCGAACAGGATGCAGCGGGTGCTGGTGGTGCCCTGGTCGATGGCGGCGATGAAGTTTGTCATGCGGTCAGGCCCGTCCGGTTGCGATGACCGCCGGCGCCGGTGCCTGCATCGGTGCCGGGCCGCGTTCGCGCAGGAAGCGCGCCAGCCGCTCGGCGGTGCCCGCCGGGACATGCAGCGCGAGCTTGGAGCGGCGCCAAAGGATGTCCTCGGCCGTGACGGCGAATTCCTCGGCCGCGAGATAGTTGGCCTCCGCCGCGGTCAGCCCGCCGCCGAGATCGGTCCCGAGCGCGGCGAGGCTGCGCGCGCCGTCCAGGATGCGCTCGGCGCGCGTGCCGTAGGCCCGGGCCAGCCGGCGCGCCAGGGCGGGCGGCAGGAAAGCGTGGCGGGCGGCGAACGCCGCGCTCCAGGCGGGAAAATCCGCGCCCGGCAGATCGCCCCCCGGCAGCGGCGCGGTGGCGGTCCAGCCGGGGGCGGCCGGCCGCCCCATTGCCGGCAGCAGCTTTCCCAGCGCCTGTTCGGCCAGCCGGCGGTAGGTCGTGATCTTGCCGCCATAGACCGAGAGCAGCGGCGGCCCACCGGGGGCGGTATCGAGATCGAGCACGTAATCGCGCGTCACCGCCGAGGCCTCAGCGGCGTGATCGTCATAGAGCGGGCGGACGCCGGAATAGCTCCGCACCACGTCGGCGGGCGCGACCGCGGTGCGGAGGTAGCGGTTCACGCTGGCGCAGAGATAGGCGGTCTCCTCGGCCCCGATCGCCGCCGCGGCGGGATCGCCGTCATAGGGGATGTCGGTGGTGCCGATCAGGCTGAACCGCTGCTCGTAGGGGATCACGAACACGATGCGCCGGTCCGGGTTCTGCAACAGCAGGGCGTAGTCGCCGTCGTACAGGCGCGGGACGATGATGTGGCTGCCCTGCACCAGCCGGACGGTGCGGGTCGTGTTCTGCCCGAGCTTCGCGGCCAAGACCTCGCCGACCCAGGGGCCGGCCGCGTTCACCATCCCGCGCGCGGCGACGCTGTGGCGGGTGCCGGTCGCGCGGTCCTCGATCTCCGCCTGCCAGAGCGCGCCGTCGCGCCGGGCCGACAGGAGGCGGGTGCGGGTCCGGATCGCCGCCCCGCGCGCGGCCGCGTCCATCGCGTTCAGCACCACCAGCCGGCTGTCCTCGACCCAGCAATCCGCATAGGTGAAGCCGCGCCGGTACTCGGGGCGCAGAACCGCGGACGCCGGGTGCGGGGGGAAGCCGACCGCGCGCGAGGCGGGCAGGCGTTCGCGCCGGGCGAGATGGTCATACAGGAACAACCCGGCGCGGATCAGCCAGGCCGGGCGCTGGCCGGGGGCGTGCGGGAGGACGAATTCCAGCGGCCAGATGATGTGCGGGGCGATGCCGAGCAGCCGCTCGCGTTCGGCCAGCGCCTCGCGCACCAGGCGGAACTCGTAATATTCCAGGTAGCGCAGGCCGCCGTGGATCAGCTTGGTGCTGGCCGAGGAGGTGTGGGAGGCCAGATCGTCCTGCTCGACCAGCAGCACCGACAGGCCGCGGCCGGCGGCGTCGCGGGCGATGCCGGCGCCGTTGATGCCGCCGCCGACGATCAGCAGGTCGAAGGGATCCGCCGTCATGTCTGCGACTGCCAACGCTTCATCGTGCCGCGCGACGTCCTCCCGGATGCGCGCCTCCGATACTGGATCGCTTCGATCGCGGCAAGCGACGGATCGGTGGCGCCAGGGCGCCGACACCGGCGCCGACACCCTGGTCGCGAAGCGCCGGCTTGACGCCCCCGCCGGCATGGCCCTACGGCCCGGCTGGCATGACGCACGCACCCGCCCTGATCGGCCATCGCGGCGCACGGGGCCTGTTCCCGGAGAACACGCGCGAAGGCTTCGCCGCGGCGCTGGCGCTCGGGATCGACGGGATCGAGCTCGACGTCGCGCTCACCGCCGACGGCGTGCCGGTCGTGTGCCACGATCCGGCGCTGAACCCCGCCCTGGCGCGCGGCCCCGACGGCGCCTGGATCGCCGCGCCCGGGCCGCTGATCCACGCGCTGCCCGAGGCCGCGCTGGCCGCCTACGATGTCGGCCGGCTGCGCCCCGGCAGCGCGCTGGCGGCGAGCTTTCCGGACCAGCGCCCGATCGACGGCGCCCGCATCCCCCGTCTGGACGCGGCGCTGGCGCTGCCGGGCCTGTCCTTCATCGTCGAGCTCAAGACCCTGCCCGACCACCCCGACTGGACCGCGCCGGCCGCCGCGATGGCGGAGGCGGCGCTGGCGGCGGCCGAGCGGGCCGGCGCGCTCGATCGCGTGACGTTCGAATCCTTCGACTGGCGCGGCCCGCGCCACCTGCGGCGTCTCCGTCCGGAGCTGCGCCTCGCCTGGCTCACCCGGGCGGCGACGGTGGCCGAGGCGGCGCTGTGGTGGGACGGACCGCGGCCGGAGGATTTCGCCGGCTCGGTCCCGCGCGCCGTGGCGGCGGAAGGCGGGCAGGTCTGGGCGCCCGAGCATGTCGATCTGACCGAAGCGCAGATCGTCGAGGCGCAGGCGCTGGGCCTCGCGGTGTTGCCCTGGACGGTGAACCGGGCGGAGGACATGGCGCGGCTGATCGGCTGGGGGATCGACGGGCTGATCACCGATCGGCCGGACCGGGCGCGGGAGGTGATGGCAGCCGCCGGGCTGAAGTTGCCGGCGGCAAGGCTGGGCGGCGCAGGCTAGGGGCCTGCTGGTCGCTGAAACAAAGAGCTAGCGTCCCGGCGGGACGGCGGTCACGCGGCCCGCCGCATCGACACTGCCGCGGCCGCTGCCTATATCGATCGGGCGGTTGCGTCGCGCCGACCAACCATCGCCAAGGGGCCACCATGAGCGATCTCATCGTCATTGCCTTCTCCTCGGAAGAAAAAGCCGAGGCCATACGTCAGAAAGTGCTCTCCATGCAGAAGGAGTACTTGATCGAGCTCGGCGACGCGGTGGTGGCGGTGAAGCTCCCCAACGGTCACGTGAAACTGAACCAGATGTTCCACCCCACCGCGGCCGGCGCCGCCGCCGGCAGTTTCTGGGGCCTGTTGATCGGCGTCCTGTTCATGATGCCGCTCGTCGGCGTGGCGCTGGGCGCCGGTGCCGGCGCCCTCGGCGGCGCAATGACCGATTTCGGGATCGACGACAAGTTCATGAAGGAACTGGGAGAGTCGCTCCAGCCCGGCAACGCGGCGCTGTTCCTGCTGATCCGCAAGATGACCGCCGACAAGGTGTTCGAGGATTTGCGCGGCGCCGGCGGCACGGTGCTGCGGACCTCGCTCGATCATTCCAAGGAGCAGGCGCTGCGCGACGCGCTGGCCGGGCACCTGGCGGCGCTCCCCGCCTGAGACACCCGGCTTCCGATCGACGTCGGATGGTTCAGCGCGGCGGCAGGAAGCCCACCAGCCGCTCGGCCTCCGCCACGATCGGATCGGCGATCGCCGCCGCGCGTTCCGCCCCGCGGCGCAGGGTGGCGTCGATCTCCGCGGGGTCGGCGAGCAGCCGCTCGGTCTCCCGCGCGATCGGGGCAAGCGCGGCGATCAGCACCTCGGTCAGCGCCGGCTTGAACACGCCGAACCCCTTGCCCGCGTATTCGCGCAGCACCAGGGCCGGATCGCCGCTGGTCAGCGCGGCGTAGATGCCCACCAGGTTGCGCGCCTCCGGCCGGCCTTCCAGCGCCGCCAGCGTGTCCGGCAGCGGTTCGGCATCGGTCTTGGCGCGGCGGATCTTCAGCGCGATCGTATCGGCATCGTCGTTCATATTGATCCGGCTCTGATCCGACGAATCCGACTTCGACATCTTCTTCGAGCCGTCGCGCAGGCTCATCACCCGCGCCGCCGGGCCGAGGATCAGCGGTTCGATCGGCGGGAAGAACTCCGTCCCGTAGTCGTGGTTGAACTTCTGCGCGATGTCGTTGGCGAGTTCCAGATGCTGGCGCTGGTCGTCCCCCACCGGCACCTGGGTCGCGTGATAGGCGAGGATGTCGGCGGCCATCAGGTTGGGATAGACATACAACCCGGTGGAGACCGCCTCCCGGTCTTTGCCCGCCTTGTCCTTGAACTGCGTCATGCGGTTGAGCCAGCCGAGCCGGGCCACGCAGTTGAAGATCCAGGCCAGTTGCGCGTGCGCGCGCACATGCGACTGCGCGAACAGGATGTGGCGCCCGGGATCGATGCCGCAGGCGAGCAGCACCGCCGCCATCTCCCGCGTCTGCCGGGCGAGCGCGGCGGGTTCCTGCCAGACCGTGATCGCGTGCAGATCGACCACGCACCAGATGCACTCGTGGCCTTCCTGCAACGCCACCCAGTTGCGGATGGCGCCGAGATAGTTGCCGAGCGTGGGGATGCCGGAAGGCTGAATGCCGGAGAAGATGCGTGCCATGATCCAGGTGTCAGTGGTCGGGGGAGGACGGGGTGATGGACGATCCGGCCGGGGGACGCAAGCCGCGCGGACGCAGCCGGCGCAGCGCCTCGCGGGCCGAATAGGCGCCGGTCAGCGGCAGGGCGATGAAATAGACGGCGATCCCGGTCGCCACCAGCACGCCGAGCGCCAGCCAGCGGAGCACGCCGCGCTGATCGAGCGCCCCGCCCAACCCGTACCGCGCGGCGGCCACCGCCACCGCCATTGCCAGCGCCGCCAGCGCCATGCGGGGCGCCCGCCGGCGCAGCGCCGCGTCCAGCCGCAGCTGCCCGCGCCTTGCCAGCACCGCGCCGAGCGCGCCCATGTTGAACATCGCCGCCAAGCTGGTCGCCAGCGCCGGCCCCATCTGCTGCAACGGGTGCATGAACGCCAGATTCAGCGCCAGATTGAGCGCCACCGCCGCGGCGCCGATCTTCACCGGCGTCGCGGTGTCGCCGCGGGCGAAGAACCCCGGCGCCAGCACTTTCACCAGCACGAAGGCAGGCAGGCCGATCGCGTAGGCCGCCAGCGCATGGGCCGACAGCGCCACGCTGCCCGCGCCGAAATGGCCGCGGCCGAACAGCACCGAAATGATCGGCTCCGCTGCGACGATCAGCGCGCCCGCCGCCGGCAGGGTCAGGAACAGCGCGTATTCGATCGCCCGGTTCTGGGTTTCCTCCGCGGCCGCGGCCTCCCCGGCGCGCACCTGGCGCGACAGCACCGGCAGCATCGCCGTGCCGACCGCCGCGCCCAGCACGCCGAGCGGAAGTTGCTGCACCCGATCGGCGTAATACAGCACCGAGACGGTGCCCGCCGGCAGCAGGCTGGCGATGATCACATCGACCGCCAGGTTGAGCTGCGTCACCCCCGCGCCCACCAGCCCCGGCGCCATGCGCCGCCACAACAGCCGCATATCCGGCGTGACCCGCGGCAGCCGCAGGCGCAGCCCCATGCCGGCCCGGTGCGCCGCCACCAGCAGCACGCCCAGCTGCGCCACCCCCGAGGCCGTCACGCCCCAGGCCAGCGCATGGCCCGGCGTCGGCACATAGGGCGTGAGCCACAGCAGCGCCGCGATCGTCACCACGTTGAACAGCACGTAGGAGGCCGAGGCGGCGGTGAACCGGTCGAGCCCGTTGAGCAGGCCGGAGACCAGCGCGGCAAGGCAGATCAGCACCACGTAGGGGAAGGTGATCCGCGACAGCGCCACCGCCAGCGCGAACTTCGCCGGCAGCGCGGTGAAGCCCGGGGCAAGGCCGGCGATCACCTGCGGCATGAACATCTCGCCGGCGATCGCCAGCAGGCCGAGGCCGCACAGCAGCAGGGCGAAAGCGCGCTCGGCGAACGCGCGCGCCGCCCCCCGCCCCTCGGCATGCAGCAGTCCGGCGAAGGCGGGGACGAAGGCGGCGTTGAACGCGCCCTCCCCGAACAGCCGGCGGAACAGGTTGGGCAGGCGCAGCGCCACGAAGAACGCGTCGGCCACCGGCCCGGCGCCGAGCCGGGAGGCGATCAGGATGTCGCGGGCGAAGCCGAGGACGCGGCTCGCCAGCGTCCAGCCGCCGACGGTCAGGATGCCGCGGAGCATGGACGCCGGTCGCGGCGGCAAAATCGGGGTGTTCTGGGCCACGCGGGAAACCGGTGCCTTGTCGCGGTTGCGGCGCAGCCTATGCCGCATCCCGCCCGCCGGGGCAAAGCCGGCCAGCGGGGCCGCCAGGTCGGGGGCGCCAGGGGTCGGGTGCGTCAGGCCGGGTGCGTCAGGTCGAGCGGACCAGTCCGGGGCGCGGCGTCGCGGCGTGCTCCTTCAGCACGTCGTCCCCCGCCGGGTCGATCTCCCGGAGCAGCACGTCGTAGCCCCAGAGATCGG